>DATMYS010000244.1:0-2081 GCA_035560835.1 Methanosarcina sp. | reverse complement strand
ATAATATACTATTGCCAGTATAAGTAGAGTCAAAGAAAATAAAACTGACATCTGCTCTATAATGAAAATATACTTGGAGATAAGAGCATACTGCGAGGAAAAAGATACAACTGTGGGAGTATTTCTGGAAAAGTGGGGGTAATCTGAGGTGGCATCTCGCCATATTAGTACTTTAAACCCTGGTGACCCTTTCAGGGATTGGCTTGTTGAAGAAGTTGTCGGGCATCGGCTCAAGAATAAAAGTTGCTCTGTTAACGTCTTTAAGTACAACTCCTCCCATACGGTCTGCAGGTACCAGTTCAAGGGTGAACACTTTAGCGTTATGGCAAAATTTTTTGCCGAACCTACTGGCCAGTTGAAAGATTATAACCCTTATAAAGGCATGATGAACGAATATCAGAATCTTAAAAAAGCCGCTTCTGTAATAAATGTCGCAAGACCTCTTGCAATCAATAAAAAATTCAATTGCGTCCTTGTAACCGAATATATACCTGGAAACTCTCTAGGGTGGTATATTAAGCATGAAGAAAAGCCTTATGAGAAACTTGCCGCAGTTGCACATATGCTCCGACAGCTGCATGAAAGCACAAAATCTTCCTACAATAAGGAAAATGAATTCAGAAATTATCATGAGGTTCTGGGTCATCTGAAACTGGATTATGACACCAGAGAGACTTTCAATAAATTGCTTGGAGAATGGTGGTACAGTTCCTGGCTTGATAGAGAGTACGGTTGTATGGTTCACAGGGATGTCAACCTTTCCAATTATATTTTTTGCAAAGATGATCCTTATGCCCTCGATTTTGAGAGTTCATGGTTCCAAGCGCATCCTGTGAGAGATCTAGGAATTCTTACCGCAGAACTTAAAAATGAGTTTGAGTTGCACAAGGGGGGCGGATGGAAAGCCGAACCATATATAGGCAATCTCCTCTGGGAATACAGTAGAGATAAAAAGGATTTTACTTATGTTACCAGAGTTTTGCCTTTTTTTATGAGTATAGGACTTCTTCGCTCGGCAAGGCTTCACCAGGGCAACTATAGAAATTATCTCATTAAAGAAGCATATGAGTGTTTAAAGGCAATTAATCATAAATAAAAAGCAATAAGGTAAAAGCTTAAGCAAAAGGGATTTTGGGAGGAAACAGCACATTGGGGAATCACGAACTTGAAGCAAGTAAGGATAAAGGTACATTTCTGAGTCATTCTCTTGTAAAGGGAGAAGAGGCATTTGAGAGCTGCCATATAAAAGGAGTTGTCTTTGACTGCTACGAGACCCTCATTGATATTCATACTGAGGAACATAGCCTGGAAACATATGAGGTCGTAAGTTCATGGCTTGCTTACCAGGGGGTAAAAATAGAACCGAAAAAACTGTGGGACACTTACATGTTTAAAGTAAGAGATAGAATGGAGCACTCCAAAGAAATATATCCTGAGGTCAGAGTAGAAGAAATCTTTGCAGAGATTTGCAGGGAAAACTCGATCTGGCAAATTGACGAAAATATCCTGGGAGTAGAAGCTTCAAGGGTTTTCCGTGCAGCTTCTATACGGAAACTCCGGGCTTTCCCTCAGAGCATTAAACTGATTGAACATTGCATAAACCTTCCAAAATGTATAATATCCAATGGTCAAAGAGTTTTTTCCGAACTGGAACTCAGGTTTCTCGGACTCCACGATTATTTTGATTTTGTTATCTTCTCATCGGATGTAGGGTATAAGAAACCTGATCTCAGGCTTTTTATGACCGCGCTCAAAAGGATGGGCCTCGAACTCGAACCAAAATGTGTCATGTCAATAGGAGACTCTGAAGAAAACGAACTAGCGCCTGCAAAAAAATTGGGAATGCGCGCCATGCATATTGAAGAAGCATGGAAACATTTCGGCCTGACGGATTAATTAGAATAGAAAGTATCAAACATTTTTCAGGAAGACAATAAGCCTTCGAAATCTTATTTTAATCTTTTTTCTTTTGTATGAGAATACCTACTTTCTTGAATCAAATGCTGATTTATAATTTTACGTCTGGCATTTCTATATTCTGACAGTGTTACTATACGTTGACAATTTATTCTACACTCCCA
>DATMYS010000243.1:0-2611 GCA_035560835.1 Methanosarcina sp. | reverse complement strand
ATATTTATGCTGTTTAGTTACTGATTTTGAGCTCCTTCTTTTATTTTTTTCTAGTTGTTAGAGATAGTTAGGAGATAATGTTTCAAATTAAAATTGTTCATAAAGGAGAAATTTACTTGGACCAAAGATACTTCAAGATAGTCATTTTGTCGCTTTTTTTACTCTGCATTGCAGACGTAGCAGTCGCGGAGTCGAGCAGCAAATATTCAGGAAATGCAGTAGATTACACGGAAGGAGGACATTATGATACTGATTTAGGCTCCAGTTTTATGTCGGAATGGTGGTATCAGAATGGGGATATGAGGCTTGTTGGAGAGGATGGAGAAAAGAAGAATCTTGCCTTTTTTGTCGTAGTGGTACACCAGGAATCTCCAACTTTATTTACTGATCCTGATTCAGGGGCACAGTCATCCAATATGGCGACCTTCTATGGGCTTTATCCTTATGGAGAGGCCACTTCTCATAATTATACCATGATTTTTGTGCCGAGAGAGACCATTGAAAATTACATCGGATTTCATGTGCCTTACCTTGATTTCACTTACCCTGAAGGTTTAAGGCACTTTTATGGTTCAGGTTCTAAAGGATACAAGCTGGATTATGCTTATGACAATATGCAGATGAATCTGGTTTTCAAGCCGCTTGCCGAACAGACCATTGATAGTGCCACAGAACCTGTTAATTTTACCACATATGAAAGATCTTATGGAGATCTTAAGGGCGGTGTTACGCTTGACGGTAAGAAATATACAGTCACACAGGCTGACGGATACTTTGATTACATGATTCCTTATACCATTGACCAACCTACCTGGGAAATGGAAATGCATGGGTGGAGCTGGTCAGAGCTTACAACAGATAGTTACCAGACCATTTTTTATGGCATAAGAGGGGTTGGTGACGGTTACGACAAATACACTTATAAACATTTGATTCTGTTAGACAAAAATACCGGTAAGGTAATCGAAGAGTGCTCCGGAAACGACGTAGACATTCTTCAAAAAGATTGGGTAGACGTGGCGATAAATGGTACTTCTACAAAAAGGCCCTCCAGACTTGAAATAACTACTTCTGACCTGAATATCTCCATAAACGCTCAAAGTGTTGTCCAGCTTGATAAGTCCTCCCAACCCGGAGGGCAGCCTGTGGGATTTGTTGATTTTATGGCGTTCCAGCCCGATGAAGCAACAATTGAATACAAAGGTAATCTTGAGCAGGGAAGTGCATTCTACGAATATCTCATATCTGACTGGAGTATATTCACTTCTTCTCAGTAAATGCTGGAAGGAGATGGAGAGTAAGAACCGCAACTTATCTATCTGCAGGAAACTCTCCTATTTTAACATTTTTTGATTTCCCTTTTCCTTATTTTGAATCCACCCAGAGTGCCCTCATTGTTTCCCTTATTGCTTCTATCTTTTTGATATTAGCTTCATCGTTTATTATATCAGGCTCATTAAATGATTCAAGGGCTATCTTAGCTGCGATTGAGGCATCATTCAGATACCTGCTTCCTGCATAGCTCACTATAGTCTGGAGGGCAGAGGCTGCCTGGATAACTGCATTTTCCATGTTTTCCTCTTCAGCGTTTTTCCCAATTTCTTCAATAGAGCTTGCGATATTTCTTACAGTGTCCTGGAGGTTTTCCTGCATGGCTGCAGCAGCCATCTCCTGAAGCATAAGCTCTACTCCCACTGCAGCCTCCTCAAGGCTCTTCTGAACCGTAAGTTTTCCGATATCTCCAAGGCACGAGATGCATATTGCCGTATTTTCCGAAAGATCAGGAAACTTCATCCTGGCAACCGCTTTTCCAATTTCTCCAAGACTGATTACAACTGCTATGGTTTCTCTCTCCTTATTATGGAGAGCTGCCGTATTCCCGCTTTTCCCCAGCACTGAAGCCGCTAGCCTGGCCACCATTTCCATCTGATGTTCGGCAGCCGTTTTTCCTATAGCTCCAAATGAAAGTAGAACCCGGACAGTCATGTCCTGCATATTTTGCTTCATGGAGCATTGCAGCAGCCTTTCAAGGGCGCGGATAGCATTGACTGCAGCATTCTCCATTCTCTGGAGAGTAGCAGCCTTTCCGATGTCCTTTATGAAAATTATCGTTTTTTCAGCTTCTGGCTCCTTTCTGTCGCTTATATAGCCTATGCCGGTTTCGGTCAAAAAATTAAGGGCCTTGCTTACTCCTTCGTCAAATCCCTCACTAACGGAACTAAACCCCAGGTCTACCATTTTGTCTTCTTCCTTTGAAAACATGGCATAAAACTCCTTTTCGGCGGCTACTCCTTCTCATAAAAGACTCTCACAAAAAAACTCGCGAGAAGAACTTCAGTACATATCTTTCTTAAAAAATCTTTTACCCTCGTCAATACATTCCCCGCCTTATTTTTCTCACTTATTTTCCAGATATTCTTGATTTATGTTTCCCTGATTCAAATATTTTCAGGCAATTGGTGAGCTTTCAGACGGATTAATAAGTCATTAAAACTGATAAACTCGTTAGATTAGACTGATAAATTCTCTAAACTAAGCTGGCAAATTCGTTAATTTGTTAAACTGGCTAAACTAAATTGATAAATTTAGCCAGAATTTAGCTAGATTAAAT
>DATMYS010000242.1:0-3411 GCA_035560835.1 Methanosarcina sp. | reverse complement strand
GCTAACTTTTATTTACCATTTAAGGTTCTGGTTGCTAACTTTATTTACCATTTAAAGTATCTGGTTGCTAACTTTTATTTACCATTTAAGGTATCTGATCGCCCAGCTTACATTCCTTCTTAATAGATATTTTCTTAACTCATCGATTCCAAGCAATAAAATCGCAAAAGGAACAGCAAAGAGCAAATATCTGAGATCAAGAGGATGAGTATTGAAAATAAGATTTGCCGACGGATCCCAGATGATAAATGCGAGAATCAGGAGTTCACTTGCAATCCCTACCAAGATAGTACGGTTGCTGAATAAGCCCCCTGTAAAGACCGACTGATACCTAGTTCGGGAAGCAAAAACATTAGCAACTTGGCATATAATCACTGCTGAAAAGAAAGCAGTTATTGACTGCATATAAAGGGGATTGTTGTTTGCAAGCTGTTCGCCAAAGCTCCACCCTCCTTCAAAAAGTACGGCAAAGTAGCAGAAGAAACCTGCAATAGCTTCGATGGGTCCTTTTATTCCATAAGCTGTAAAGAGCAAGGGAAGAGTCAACAATTTTTCTTCCCTGGATCTTGGAGGTCTTTTCATAATGTCTCCTTCCCCTTTTTCCTTTCCCAGAGCAATCGCAGGCAGCATATCCGTACCCAGATCGATTGCCAAGATAAGCTGTACGGGCATGGGTAGAGGTAAGGCAAAGATAATGAAGGCTATGAAAGGTAGAATTTCAGGAATATTGCTGGCAAGGATATAAACAATGAATTTTTTAATGTTGTCAAAAACGGTCCTGCCCTCCTCTACAGCATTCACAATAGTAGCGAAATTATCATCAAGCAGTATCATATCCGCAGCTTCGCGAGCAACATCCGTTCCGCTGCCCATTGCGACGCCCATATCCGCATTCTTAATTGCAGGAGCGTCATTTACCCCGTCGCCTGTCATGGTAACAATCTCCCCTTCTGCCTGGAAAAGCTGTACGATTTTTAGTTTTTGTACAGGAGAAGTGCGGGCAAATACAATGCTCGGGTTTTTTAATCTTGAAGCAAGGTCGGCGCGTGAGAGAGTTGCCAGTTCGTCTCCGGTAATAATTTCAAGGTTTCCAGCATTTGCAAGTCCCACATCCTTTGCTATTGATTCTGCAGTAACCGGGTGATCACCTGTGATCATGACGACTTTGATCCCGGCTGTATGGCACTTCGTGATAGCTTCTCTGGCTTCAGGGCGCGGAGGGTCTACAATTCCTATAAACCCCAGGAAGATAAAATCCCCTGTATATTCCCTTAGCTCTTCTATCTGCCTATACGCAAGGGCTATAATTCGTTCTCCTTTTTTTGCAAGGCTCAGGTGCCGGTTAAGAAGTTCTTGTTGCTCAATTTCATCCAGTTTTCTGATTCCTCCTGAATCCAGGGAGGAACTGCACATTTTCACAACTACTTCCGGGGCGCCCTTGAGATAAACCTCAAGTTTTCCTTCAGGAGTACGGCAGATAACTTCCATTCTTTTGGTAAGTGAATCAAAGGGGAACTCTTCCAGTCTTGGATAATCGTCCTGGAGTCTCTTTATGTCTTCGATGCTATTTGCAAAAACAAGAAGTGCTCCTTCGGTTGGGTCCCCGGTATACCCTGGAGGAGACTCGCTAAGTTTCGCATTATTGCAAAGTCCTGCAACTCTTATGAAAACAGATGACAACTTTTCAGGGTCCCAGACAGGCTTTGCTATAACACAAATTCCTTCTGCCCCTGAATCTGCAAGTTTTTCCACAACAGCTTTGTTTGTGCTTTCTTCGATCCCCTGTTCTGTAATCGTTTTTTTAGTGCTGGCAGGATTTTCGAGAACTAGGCATTCAAAACCAATCATGATAGAGTTTACTGCCATCTTATTTTGAGTCAGAGTACCAGTCTTATCCGTACAGATAACCGTTGTCGAGCCCAGAGTTTCTACAGACTCAAGCTGTTTTATAAGGGCATTCCGCGAAGCCATTCGCCTGGAGGCAAGGCTAAGGGCAAGCGTGACCGTGGGCAAAAGCCCTTCGGGCAAATTGGCAACAATAATTCCAATTGCAAAGATCAAACTTGCAAGAAAAACATCCTGGAGAAGAATAGAAAGAATAAAGAAGATTACTCCCAGGGAAATTGCAATTGCAGATATTACTTTTATGAAATAATTTATTTCTCTTCGGATAGGAGTGTCCACACCTGCAGTCTGCTGTGTGAGTGTTGCAAGGCTACCTATCTGAGTATTCTGTCCTGTTCCAAAAACAACTGCCTTCCCGTTTCCGCTCTGTACCAGAGTCCCTGAAAAAACCATGTTCCTGCACTCCAGCATATTTGGATGAGTGCATTCAAGGGACCGAAGCTGAGGTTCGGATTCGCCGGTAATAGCTGAATTATCCACTTTCAGAATATTGGTTTCAATCAAACGCCCATCGGCCGGAACCTTATCTCCTTCCTCAAGAAGAATAACATCCCCTACAACAAGTTCCAATGCCAGGATATCCTTTTCCTTTCCTTCCCTCAGGACCCTGGCATGGGGCGGAAGAAGCTGCCGAAAGCTTTCCATTGTTTTTTCAGCCTGGTATTCCTGTATGAATGCAAAAGTTCCATTGATGATTACGACGCCTGCGAGAGCAATTCCTATATACAGGTTTCCCTGCCCTGGATCAAGATATTCTCCGATGAAAGACAGAATAGATCCCACAGTCAGCAGGATGGAAAATAAATTCCGGAATTGACTGAGATACTTCTTTATTATGCTCTCTTTTCCTGTTTCTTCGAGAATGTTGGCTCCGCACTCTTTGAGCCGACTGGCAGCTTCCTGCTCGCTGAGTCCGTTTTCTTCAACATTTAGTTTTTCAAGAAACTCCTGAATTGAAATACTATGCTCGTTCCCCTGGGGAGAACAAATCTTGCCGTTACCTCCAGTTAGATTCTTCCCCATCGAATCCCCTTTGTGATTTAATGTAATACAAGAATAAGAAGCTTGACATGAGTTCCGAAAACTATTTTGAAATTTAGAATAAGAGAAGGAATTGTGCTTGATGCATTGCCAGATCAGACCTGATCTATTAACAGTAGAGGGTGAAAAAAGTGGAGAATTCGATTATCGTAGAATGAAGAACAATTGGGTCAAAATTTATGACCCTGTTTATTAAAAATATGGTGAAAAAATATTCTTGACAAATAGCTTTTATAAGTTGTTAACTAAAAAAATGCCGTACTCTAATGTAATCGTAAGTAGCCTGAGAATTGTTTTTAGTACCGGGTTTCCATCTCTGCTCGGGCGAGGTGGGAAAGGAATTTCGAATTTATTAATTTCCCAGGCAAAACTTTGATTTTAACTGTGTTTCAAAACTCGGATTTTCCACTCCGGGGCGTGAAACCTTTTGGATTGAAAAGATCTAAATATATTATTGTCAAGTAG
>DATMYS010000241.1:0-4825 GCA_035560835.1 Methanosarcina sp. | reverse complement strand
TCTTTAACCAGCCTGTGCACTATAATAAAACTTTTATTGAGGACAATTTTACCTTAATCTGCATTTATATATCCTACACTAACAATACGCCGGCAAAAGAATTTTACCGGGCAGCCCGGGGAGAAAATATGGTTTTCTATGGTAGTAAGCCTTAAAATCCGGACTATCGCCTTCATAATAGCATGTATTTTTATTTTGGGGATAGGAATGGGATACACGTTCCTGCACTCAGATGAGACTTCGAAAAGTCTACCCATATTGAATATGGCAGGACAGGAGGTTACTATCAACGAGTACAGGGATGCTGTAGACCCTAACTTTGAGACCCTTATCAGATTTCTGTCGGAAGATACCACAGAGAATAGAGACTATGTATATCCTGTCTATACATGTGGAGATTTTGCTTCACGTCTACATGATAATGCTGAAAAGCACGGCATAAGATGCGGTATTGTAGGGGTAAAATTCAAAAACCCATACAAAGAGAACAGATCGGAGATGTCAAACAATGATTCTCCTTATCCACCTGTCTACTCCAGCTATGATACTTGCAGAGGGCATGCTTTCAATGCCTTTAATACAACTGATAGGGGAATGGTTTACGTGGATTCTACAGGCATTACCATTGAGGAAAAAGAGACGGGAAATAAACCACATGACATGATAGTTTATGCCCGGAAAGGTGAGGAACTCGGGGAGATACGGATCGACCAGGCAGAAAGTCTCGATTACTCTTATTATAAGCTTAAGGAAAGGCAATACCTGAAATATCGCAGTACTGTTGATAAATATAATTACGCTGCCGAGATATTAAACCGGGAGATTAAGGAAAACAACATCAACGCCAGCACTGCGATAAATAAAAAAAGAGAACTTGAAACTATGAGGTTAAATCTGGAGCAACGCGAAGAATACAGATGGGTCATTGTAGGACAAATGGGCATCATTGACCATCTTCAGATATTCTGGTAGTTATTAATTATCTTTTCTCGGTCGTGTCCGTGAGTTATTGATTATAGTTCCGAAAAAGCAGATGTATCCCCTCATTTAAGGAAAACGTTGAGATATTCCTTTGCTTATATTTTCTTATATGTTTCAATAACTCACATTCACTACCCTTTTCTCTTTGTCGGAACCTTTGCCGGTAATTGCGGATCCGGAGAGTTTTCAAGTCCTCTAAGCTAACACCCAGAAATTGTAATAACGCTGAACAACCTCTCAGTACTCTATGAATTATGAGAGATTGCGAGAAAGCATTATCACTTTATCAGCGTGATCTGGAGGCTACCTGAGCTTTATTCTGTGGTCTAAAAATTCATGTGTACTCTTCCGGATTTCCGTCGAATTTCTTCTTACAGGAAGCAGAGCAGAAATAGTAAGTTGTTCCCTTATACTCACTCGTGAATTCTGCTGTTCTTTTATCGATTTCCATTTTGCAAACCACATCTACTACAGTTGATGACGTAGAATCCGTGCTGTTTGTAGCTATTGGTGTTACTTGTTCTGAAGCTTCCTGAGTTTCATTTTCTGTGGTCTTGGAATCTGCTGATGTTACTTGTTCTGAAGCTTCCTGAGTTTTATTTTCTGTGGTCTTGGAATTATTTTCTGTAGTCTTAGAATTATTTTCTGTAGTCCTGGAATTATTTTCTGTAGTCCTGGAATTATTTTCTGTAGTCTTGGAATTTATGAACTTCTTCGAATTCCCGTCGAATTTCTTCTTACAGGAAGCAGAGCAGAAATAATACATTGTTCCCTTATATTTACTCTTGAATTCTGCTGTTCTTTTATCAATTTGCATTTTGCAAACTACGTCTATTGCAGTTGATGACGTAGAATCCGTATCATTAGTTGTTGCTGATGTTACTTGTTCAGAAGCTTTCTGAGTCTTATTTTCTGTAGTCTTGCAATTTTTCTGAATTTTATTTTCTGTAGTCTTGCAGTTTTTCAGAGTTTTATTTTCTGTAATCTTGCAATTTTTCTGAGTCTCATTTTCTGTTGTCCCGGAATTTATGTACTTTTCCGGATTCTCGTCGAATTCTTTTTTACAAGAAGCAGAGCAGAAGTAGTATATTGTTCCCTCATACTCACTCGTGAATTCTGCTGTTCTTTTATCGATCTCCATTTTGCAAACCACATCTACTACAGTTGAGGACATAGAATCCGTACTGTTATTCGTTGACGTTATTTGTTCTGAATCTTCTTGACTTTCATTTTCTGTGGCATTGAAATTATTTTCAGCAGCTTCCGAACCTATATATTTTTCCGGATTCTTGTCGAATTCCTGCTTACAGGAAAGAGCACAGAAATAGTATGTTGTTCCTTTATACTCACTCATGAATTCCGCTGTGTTTTTATCGATTTCCATTTTGCAAACTACGTCTGTTACAGTTGAGAAAGTTAGATATGTACTATTATTTGTTGCAGATGTTACTGAAGCTTCTTGAGTTTCATATTCTGAAGTTTCCTGACTTTCATTTTCTGTGGTATCGGAATTATCTTCAGCTGTCTCTGAACCTATGTATTTTTCCGGATTCTCGTCAAATTTCTTCTTACAGGAGAGAACGCAGAAATAGTACGTTTTTCCTTTATACTCACTCGTGAATTCTGCTGCGTTTTTATCAATTTGCATTTTGCAAACTACATCTACTACAGTTGATGACGTAGAATTCGCACTGTTCGTTGCTGCTGACATTACTTGTTCAGAAGCTTCTAGAGTATCATTTTCCTTGTTCTCGGAATTTATGTACTTCTCCGGATTCTCGTCGAACTCTTTCTTACAGGAAAGAGCGCAGAAATAGTACGTTTTTCCCTTATACTTACTTATGAATTCTGCTGTTCTTTTATCGATTTTCATTTTGCAAACTACATCTACTACAGTTGATGACGTTAAATCCGTATTATTCTTTGCTGAAGGCGTTACTGAAGGTACAGATTTTACTGCAGATGTTGTTGGCGCTGCCGCAGTTGTTACTTGCTCTGAAGCCTCCTGAGTTTCATTTCCTGCAACCTGTGCCTTTTCAGTACAACCGGCTGTGGAGACAACAGCAACAACGGCAAGGAGCATTGCCATAATTTTTAGAATCTTCATAAATAAAACCTTGAAGTTAGCTTCTGTTTACATTCAATTAATATAATATTACAAATAGGACTCAAATCGAACCGGAACCAAAGAGATCTGCAGTCCATTGAGTAGCCTTCCCACTATCTCAACATTCATTTATTGTTTTGAACCATTGAGGAAAAACTTGCACAGTGAGAAAAAAGGAGAAACAAAGAGCAAGTATGTGAATTTTCTACGTGAATTTTCTAGATGAACATCGGCTTATTATTGATGGTTCACCAAATTTTCAATGGAAAAAAGGCATGCTCTTAAAGATCTTTGATCTCAAAGATTTTTGATCTCTAAGAGCCTTAAGTTTTCTCAGCCATCCTCTGGTACAAACATAGAATGTGAAAAACTATTCTTCCTTTATTTCACCTTCCAGGACCGCAGAAGTTCATGTGATTTCCGGATTCTCGTTAATTTTTTTCTTACAGGAAAGAAAGCAAAAATAGCTGTCTTTACCTTAGGAATTTATGTACTTTTCCGGATTCTCATCGAATTTCTCCTTGCAGAAAGCAGAGCAGAAATAGTACGTCTCTCCCTTATACACACTCGTGAATTTTGCTGTTGCTTTGTCGACTTTCATTTTGCAAACTGGATCTACTGCAGTTGATGAATCCACAGTTATATAGCTGTATTTCGTTGTCTCATCGGTGCCTTTAACATTCTTTACCGTCAGGGAAACATTGTATGTTCCGGTTTCATTGTATGTGTGTGCAGGATGCTTTTCTGTTGAATTGTTTCCGTCTCCAAAAGTCCATTTCCATGAGGTTGGTGTTCCTGTACTCTTGTCAGTAAACTGAACTTTCAGTGGAGCATTTCCTGAAGTGGGAGATGCTGAAAAATTAGCAACCGGTTTTATCGGGGCAGCATTTACGGTTATATAGCTCTTTATTGTTTTCGTATTTGCTCCAGCTGCATTCTTTACCGTCAGAGAAACAGTGTATTTTCCTGCTTTACTGTATGTGTGTGCAGGATTTTTAGATTTTGAATATTTCCCGTCTCCAAAGCTCCATTTCCATGAGGTTGGTGTTCCTGCACTCTTGTCAGTAAACTGAACTTTCAGTGGAGCATTTCCTGAAGTGGGAGATGCTGAAAAATTGGCAACAGGGGATTTCAGTGGAGCAAGAACAGTTATATAATTATACTTGGTTATTTTATTGGCACCTTTGGAATTCTTTACTGTCAAGCTAACAGTGTATTTTCCGGCTTTACTGTACTTATGTACAGGGTTTTTGGCTGTTGAATATGTTCCGTCTCCAAAACTCCATTTCCATGAGGTTGGTGAATATTTACTTTTATCCGTAAACTGAACTTTTAGAGGAGCATATCCTGACGCAGGAGATGCTGAAAAAGCGGCGACAGGGGCTTTAGTGGCTTTTGATGTTGTATAATCTGTAGTGGAAGCTGCAAGTGCAGTTGCCGACAATAATATTATGCTGATTAATGCAAAGGACATTTTTTGTTTTAGATCCATATAATCTCCTTCATTGCAGTTTTTTATTTTGATTTAGCGTTTTGGATAAAGAGTACAGTCGGCCACAAGCCAATCAATCCAGACTATCAATCACCGACGTGTATTTGATCATTGATAGGCGTTGTAATATATGAAAATAGATTTGTCAGCAATTCTAGTCTCAATTATTTGCTTTTCTGATAAATTGAGGCAAAATTCAGTTAGATAAACTACTTAATGCTTTAACTCAAGCCTTTTTTGCAAAA
>DATMYS010000240.1:0-5225 GCA_035560835.1 Methanosarcina sp. | reverse complement strand
TGTTTGCGCAATTTCTTAATTTATTGAAAAGTTTCAGCATAGTTCTACTTTTATATGGGGAATGAAAATGAAAAAATTAACCATCCTGTTAATGACCATGCTAATTTTTGCGTTCTTCTCAGGAATTGCAGCGGCTAAGGAGATTTCCGTTAATCCAACAAGTTCGATATATAACGCAGTGAATAATGCAGCCTCGGGCGACACGATAATCGTGAAACCCGGAATATATAGCGAGAATATCAAAGTTACTACGCCAAATCTTATAATAAAGTCAGAATCCGGAAATCCTGAAAATACAATAATTAAAGCGAGCCCAAATACAAGTGTATTCAACATTGCAGCGATTAATACGACAATTAGTGGGTTCAGAATTGAATCAGGAGAAACAGGAATCTATCTGGTTAGATGCAGTGACTGCATAATTACTAATAATGATCTTTCGGACAATAGATATGGAATATCTCTTATTAGCTCAAATAACAACGAAATTTCGGGAAACAGAGTAAACTCAAACAAAATGTTTGGAATTCACCTCGACAGTTCTGAAGGAAATACTCTGTCAAGCAACACTGTAAATTCGAATACAAGAGGCATTGACTCTATAACCTCAAATAATAACCTGATTTCAGGTAATAAAGCTTTGAATAACAGTCAATATGGAATGTGGATTTCACAATCTCACGATAACAATATTTCCGGGAACACCGTTAATGAATGTGGTAATGGTGTAACTGGTAGTGGAGGTATCCATCTAAACTCTTCCAGCAGGAATGTAATCTCTGGAAATATTGTTGCTTCTAATCATGGCCCAGGCTTTTTTGAGTGTCCGGGCTGCCACAATAACCGTGTGTACAATAATTACATCAATAATGTTCGCAATGCAAATATTAACACGAGAGATACTACCTGGAATATAGAAAAAACAAGTGGGAGAAATATTGTCGGTGGAAAATATATAGGTGGTAATTTCTGGGGAACACCTGAAGGCACCGGATTTTCCCAAACTGAAGTAGTCGATAGAGATGGTGATGATATTATTGATTCCGCTTATATTGACGACTCAGGCAACATTTCAGATTACCTGCCTCTTGTACTTATTTCGACTCCGCAATCACCGATTCTGCCTATTGCAAATCTCAGTGCCAGTGTAACTAGGGGTTATGCCCCTCTTGAGGTTCAGTTTACTGATCGGTCACAAAACGCAGTTTCAAGAAGCTGGGATATTAACAATGATGGAACCGTAGATAATACCAGTGAAAGCTTTGTCTATGTATACCAGAATCCCGGAAATTATACCGCTAAGCTTACAGTAAGTAACGAGAATGGCACTGCCTCAAAAACTCAGGAGATATTTGTCAATAAGGTTACAATTCTTCCTGTTGCAGACTTCAGCGCCAATGTAACGAGCGGCTATGCTCCTCTTTCAGTCCTGTTCACTAACATGTCACAAAATGCAGTTTCTTGGAGCTGGGATTTTGAAAATGACGGACAGATAGATTCCACCGACAAAAATCCGGTTCACACGTATAATACTCCAGGAAATTATACTGCTGAACTTACAGTAAGCAATGAGGACGGCAATTCTTCAAAAACTCAGGAGATAACTGTCACCAGGTTTACAATTCTTCCTGTTGCAGACTTCAGTGCTAATGTAACAAACGGCTGTGCTCCCCTTTCAGTTCTGCTTACTGACAAATCACAAAATGCAACCTCAAGAATCTGGGATATTGGCAATGACAGAACTGTCGAGTCTACAGATCCTAGCATTGTTTATGTGTTTACATCTCCGGGAACCTATTCCGTTAACTTAACCGCAATCAATGAAAACGGTACCTCATCAAAGATTACCTCAATAGCTGTCACAAAAGAAAGTAGCTCAAGCGACGACAATAGTGATGACGGACACAGCCACAGCAGCGGAGGTAGCGGTGGTGGAGGAGGAGGCGGTTCCCCTGAACCTCAAACTAATGTTCAAGTCAAGGAACTTTCAAAGGCACAGGTTTCAAACGGAAAAACAGTACAGTTTGATTTCACAAAGAACGCAACCTGTGTCGTATACGTAAGCTTTGACGCAAAGAAGACCGCAGGTAAGATTACAACAATTGCCGAGCAGCTCAAGGCAAAATCAACTCTGGTTTCAGTACTGGATTCGGGGGAGGTATATAAGTACTTCAACCTCTGGGTAGGAAACAGCGGATTTGCAACTGAAAAGAACATTGAAAATCCGGTAGTATGCTTCAAGATTGAAAAGTCCTGGCTACAGGATAAGAAAATCGACCAGAACTCAATTATTCTAAACAGGTACAGCGACAAGAAATGGTCACAACTACCTGTGAAATTATTAAAAGAGGATGATAAGTACCTGTACTTCACGGCAGAAACACCGGGCTTCTCGTTCTTTGCAATAACAGGAAAAGCCATAGAGAAAGAAAAAGTGGCTGAAACAAAGCCTTCAACCGATACTTCGAAACTTGAGAAGAATAACACAGCATCGGAAACGGAAACCGAACAGAAAACCGAACAGGAAACAGGAAAGGATAAAACCACAAGCATACCAGGATTCGAAATACTCTATGCAATAGTTTCTTTTCTTATTGCATTCTCCAATAAAAAAAGATAAACATGTGATTGAGAAATAGAAAAACTCATCGAATTTGTTTCAAGAAAGGATGGAGATTTAGTATCTTCATCCTGCTCTTCAACTTTTGCTATTTTTAATATAATGTCAGCCGGTTTAGACATGCATCAACATTGTATTTTTATTTTTAATTTGCCGACTAAAACCATCATGTTTATATTGCTTTATACATTATTCCCGCTACCTTGACAATTAGGATGGAATATTCCATACAGATAAAGCAATTGTATGTATAAAAGCATGCGGATTCCTACATATTTTAGATGCAAGGATCGAGTGAAGCACCTCTATATGGTATTGAAAAAGGATTTACTTTAGATTACAAGAGAATTTACACGGCAACTTACCCGTAATTTAAACAATCATTTAAAGCAAGTTTGATAGAAATATCCCATTGCTTTTTTTAGTGAACGGAGGGATTGGAATAGGTAAATTAATTACTTTATTGTTAGTTTTTTTTGTCCTGATATTAAGCTCTGGTATTGGAACCGCGGATGAGATCTTCGTTCAGTCAGGAGAGTCCATACAGGCTGCTGTAAACAATGCAATTTCAGGCGATGTGATAATTGTAAAGCCTGGAAACTATACCGAGAACATCAATGTAACTGTACATAATCTGGTAATAAAATCAGAGTCCGGAAATCCTGCGAATACGATAATAACGGCTAAAGACCCGGCTTTAGATGTGTTCAGTATAGAGTCAAATAAAGTTACGATTAACGGGTTTAAAATAATGGAGGCAAAAAAAGATCATGCAGGGGTCTATATGTATAAGTGCAAAAACTGCACTGTCGAGAATAATAGATTGCTGAATAATACTGTTGGAGTACACCTGAAGAATTCGGATTATAATCTAATTCTTGGAAACCTGATTGGAAAAGGCGAGAGAGGAGTTATTGCTGAACAGTCCAACTATAACACGATCTCTGAAAACAGAGCTTCAAAAAACAGGTACGGATTCTATGTTCCTCGTTCTGAGGGAAATGTAATCTCAAATAATACGCTCTCGGAAAACAAAGATTACGGAATCTCGCTTTCAACTGGGGTAGGGAATACCCTCTCAGCAAATAATGCTTCCAACAATGGTAGAGGTATCTACCTGGGCAATTCTGATAACAATAAGATCTCAGACAATACTATTACTTCAAATAAGATTTATGGGCTTTTTATCTGTCCCAGAAGTGACAAGAACAGTGTTCTTAATAATTACTTCAATAATATTGTCAACGTCATACCTAATAACGGAACCGACAATATATACTATATAGAAAAAACCGCAGGTGCGAACATTGTCGGTGGGCCCTATCTTGCAGGGAACTACTGGGCAAAGCCCGATGGACTGGGACCCTCGGAAATCACGCCTGATGCAGATGGAGACGGCATTGCTGATAAGGTATACAAGCTTGAAAACAGCGATTACGTCGATCGCAGGCCTCTTGTAGCCGCTAAGGTAAAGGAGTCGATTCTTCCGATTGCGAATTTCAGTACCAATGCAACTAGTGGACATCCTCCTCTTTCAGTCCAGTTTACCGACCTTTCGGAAAATGAAACCGAAAAGGACTGGGATTTTGAAAGCGATGGAAATATTGATTCGACGGACGAAAATCCGGTTCATACCTTTACAGAACCTGGAACCTATACCGTAAATCTTACTGCAGGCAACGAAAACGGAACTGCTTCTAAAAATTACATAATAACTGTTCTTGAAGGAAACGAAACTCAGGATGCCGGGAAGAGTGAAATTACGGGTTTACCTGGCTTTGAATTGATGTATGGGGCACTTGGTTTGCTTGCGGGCTTCCTGCATCGAAAAAGATGAAAATTTTGAAGAAGAAACAAGGTTAAAGAAACGTAAAAAGTTAAAGAAAAACAAAAATCACGGGCGGGAGTAGGGGTTTAATGGGGCCATGGAAGAGCTTTGATAAGTATGCAGAGGAATATGACGCCTGGTACGAGAAATATAAACCTGCATACGGATCCGAGCTTCTTGCCCTGAGAGCTTTTCTCTCCAAAAATCCGGAGAAATTGAAAGCCCTTGAAATCGGAGCTGGTACAGGCAGGTTCGCTTCGGCTCTCGGAGTCGGGCTAGGGCTTGAACCGGCACGGGCTATGGCAATGCTTGCAAAGAAACGCAGGCTGGAAGTCATGCGTGGGGTTGCGGAGTTTCTTCCCTTTAAAGGAGGACAATTTGATCTTGTTTTAATCGTTACTGCGCTTGCTTTTTTTGAAAACAAAAACCAGGCTCTCAGGGAAGTCCTTAGAGTCTTGAAACCAGGCGGACAAGTTCTAGTCGGAATCCTTGATAGGGATAGCCCTCAGGGCCGCTGCCTCGAATCAGGGAATAAAAAAGGCAGATTTTTTTCAGAGGCACATTTTCTTTCGGCAGCAGAGTTATCGACATATTTGCTGGAAGTCGGATTTGAGAATCTTGAAGTCTGCCAGACCCTTTTCAAGAAGCCTGAGAAAATTGAAAGCGTTGAATTTCCAGAAGAAGGATATGGGAAAGGAAGTTTTATAGTGCTTTCTGCCAGAAAACCTGTTCAAAAACATGGAGATTGAGAACTAATTTCTGTGTACTATATTTCTG
>DATMYS010000239.1:0-12937 GCA_035560835.1 Methanosarcina sp. | reverse complement strand
GTATAATAATTGCAGTATATTATATATGTTTTACGTACTTGACAAATAATTTTGGAAATAGTTAAAAATAAGATGGCAAAAAGAAAGAAAAAATGCCATAAAAAGAAGAGTTAATTTAGGGGTTGCACTCTGGCATTTATGGAACCCCAATTTTTATTGAGGAGAGTTCCCTTTAAAATCTTCTGGAGAGGGAATTATTAATCTTCGTTACTCTTCAAACCAGATACTGGTTCAGAGGAGTGTTATTAGTCCAAATATGATATTTTAAAGGGTTCTTTATGATCTTATAGGTTCTTTACCTGATAGGCTCTTTATGACCTGAGAGCAATTCTTTGACCTGAAAGCAATTCTTTAACCCGATGACATTTGAAACCGGTGAGGTATCAAATAAGGGCACTGAGTAAGTCACCAGGTGTTTGATATATTTAGAGGATTTAGATGATTAATACTAATCCTCCTTCTTTCAGGATACATCTTATGCAACTAAGAAACAAAGCCTAATAACCCAAACTCGGAAAGGTGCTACACTTTTGCGATCTGAGGCTTCAGGTTTGCTGTTTCTTTGTTGAGTTGCGTGAATTCCGCTCACGTTAGGCAATGGCAATATTCCTTTTAATTTTAGCTAATCACTGCCACCTCCCCACCGGGATCTCCCCAACTTTGACCCGGAAATCGTTTTTCTGGTGGCAAGCAGTTTTTCTTATCCGAAAGGAATTAGCCTCTACCTGTGCGGATGTGTTAAGATATCAAACTCCAAACACAGTTTTTATGGTGTACACATAGAGGTGGTGAGCACCTATGGCAAACATCATCAGTCTTACGACCAAAAACTCCAGATTATGGAGCCAGTGAGTCGTCTCTATAAGCTTTTCCGAATGTAAAATTCTTTTTTCCTTTACGGATCTTACTATTTCTTTTAAACTCTTTGATAGCATTTTGTTAAACCCCACTCATAATGTATCTATTTTGTATTGTCTCAAAGCATTTCCTGTTAGAAAGTGCTCTGAATACGTACCCTATAAAATCCAACGAGATCTCAAACAGGCACTTTATGTTAGAAAGTACCCTGCATAGCATACACTACCCGACGTGATCTCAAAGAAGCATCTTCGTATCGAAAATGCATTATTTACCCCACCGACTCTAGCTTTAGAAGCTTGTGATATTAAAAGTTGTTGACCCTGTATGAGAGAATTTTATATGAGCACGTAAATAATATTCAGACATCCTGATTAACATTTTAATCGATGGGCGTGATATAAAGCCTGAGCATTGATTATGAAACGAGTCAAAACATAAATTCAAACTGGGACATATAAACCAAAAGTCAGGAAAATAAGGAAATAAAAAATGTTACTAAGTTGATTTCCTGTGCCCTGCAAAAAGAGATAGAGCGAAAAAAAACCTAATCAGACAAAAGAAAAGAGTTAGGCGGCTGCTTCCAGAATCAAAAATCGAACTCCAATCGGATTCTATAGCTGATTATTTTTCGAAAATATCCTTCAAGATCATTCTTCGTAATCTATTTTTTCTTCATTAAGAGCCTGCCTTGTTTTTACTTCTAATAAGTCAAGTCTATTTTTTATTATATCCCAGACAATCTCAAGGTCAACTCCAGAGTAATTGTGAATCAAGATATTTCTCAAGCCCACAACCTTTTTCCACTCGATTTCCGGATACTTGAGGCGGGTTTCAGGAGGAACATGTGCAGCAGCTTCTCCTATTATCTCAAGATTTCGGACTACTGCGTCTATTAACATTTCGTTTTTCAGAAACTCATCAAAGGAAGCGTTGCCCAGATATCTCCGAATTTTTTCAATCGATTCGAGGACGTCCTCAAAATAAAAAGTAGAGATTCTCTCAGGCATATACGACATCCTTCATAATGATGTCTTTTAACTGCGGCTTGAGTGCCTTTTCGGTAACAAGGTCAACTTCCCGTCCAAATAAGTCTTCCAGGTAAAACTTCAGATCCATATAATTATCGAAAGTTTTCTGCCCCTCTTCGAACACCACAAACACATCAAGATCGCTATCTTCTCTTTCCTCTCCTCTTGCAAAAGACCCGAATATTCCTATTCTTTTGACCCCGAATTTTTGACGGATAAATTTCTCGTGCTCTTTTAAAGTCGAGATGGCATCCATAATTAATACTCAGCTTCAATCTTTAAATATTTGTCTTGAAACCGATATAGGGTGTAAAAGATCAAAAAATCAAAAACCGGGCAGCAATAATAGTAGTCTCAAACCTGTATTGTCCCGCGCCTGGCGCGGCTGGAACATAAAAGCCCTGATAAGAGAGAAAAGCGAAAAAAGAACTCACGGGTACCTTTTCAGAACTGAAGCTGATTTCAGCCAGTTTTTACAACTTCATTTTTATTTTTCTGCCGGCCGGCCCCGAAAATCCGACTCAACTTATTAATTATCCGCCTGCAAACCTCGTCCATTAGTTTCCAGTAATCCCTTGTTCGGCGATAGATTTCTTCTGCTACTTCCTCGTGATAGGTATTAGATGTGAAATTTCTACCATCTCAAGGATTTTGACAGTCTCTTCTTCCGAAAGAAGACCTACTTTGAACGTTTCCTTGATTTGCGGGAAGGATTCCAATGTCTATATCCGACACTTGACTAAAATCTCCCCTTGCCCTGGAACCGAAGAGTATGACAGTAACATTTTCTTCTTTTAAAATTTCAAAAACCAGGGATTTCAGATCCTGAATGCTTTTTTGATAGATCGGAGAAAGACTGCTCATCTACTATTCATTTAAGGGTTTTCAATACTTGAATGTAATTGTTAATAACTTTAGAAAATTAAAGAAGAATGCGGAGAGTGACAAGAGAGGACTAAAAAAGAGTTAAATGTTTCCGTTTTTGGAATAGATCTCATTTAATTCCTCTTTAGACAAAGGACATCGAATTAGATCATCAAACTGTTGATGTGATAACTTAAGTTGATTTCTCATTTTACTTAACAGCTTGTCACCATATTCATCTTTTCCGTGGCTTATAAAAGTATGAATTCCTGTTTTGGTTCCATCGACATAATATGTGTACAATTTGTGATGAGAATTTTGAAGCTGAAACCCCTTTTTAGATAAAGAAGACTCAATGTCTTTTACTTTATATTTAGACATTTTGAGCACCTACAATTGAAATTAACATCTTCTTCAGATCTTTGCCGCTGGGTGCCAACTCGTCCTCATCGACAAGTACATATTCTTGCCACAGAACGTTCAGCTGTCCTTTGAGTTCCTCAATCAAAAGCTTCATTTTTGGTTGAACAGCAAGCAGTCCAAAGTCATCGTTTGAAGCTATATAATAATCGTCCTCAAATTCAATGTCAATTGGAACTTCTTCCTTCAATTTCGCTTCAACCCCATCTCTTTTAATTGAGGTTAAATAGTATTGTGAATTTCTTTCAATAGAAGCTTCACTGTCAATACTTAAAACGAACTTGCCTTTTGAAGGCTTCATTACACCACGTATTGTAACAATATTTCCAATAATATCTTTGATATCTTCTTCTATATCTGCAGTGAAATTACAGTCAATTGGTCCTTCTGGAGTGTCGATTTGAATTCTTCTGTTTTTGTCGACCCTCAGTTCATAAACTCTACCAAAAACTTCCTTTTCATATTCCTCAACAGGCTTATGTAGCAGGGATTGTATTACTTCTTTCTGTTCTGGATTTATTTTTTCTTCAACTTTCCCTGAAAAACCAAAAGTTAGACTTCTCTTCGACTGCGGGTCAGGCCACATTAAATAGAACTCTTTTAAAACTTTGTTTAACCTGTGAGGATCTTTAATTATTTCGCCCAACTCTTCTTTTGAAACATCGGCGTGAGAAAGGGCTTCAATTAACTCGTTTGTTGCACAAATTGCTCTCTCACCTAATGTCCCCAAATCTGTTATACCAACTTGAGCGTCGCCTATTTGCATTTCGGCATGAACACTACCCATTTCTAAATTCATTACAAAAAGGGTGCATGAATCTTTGATAACCTGCGGGAAATCCCCTTTCGGACGGCTGGGGTTTCCATAAAAATAGTCACCCAGATGAAAAATAATGTTTTGGAGATGTTGTATAGTGCCAACCATTTCGATTGCAGGTATTTTCTCTTCTCCATTGATTGAAAATGATAGTTTTCGTGCCTCGAAAGACTTGGCCATGCAATCTACCTCATAATCCTGATTTTTACAGGCATATATTAGTTTTTTGATATAAGGGTTTTATGTAAAAATCCAGTGCAAGAATGCGACTTACGATAAAATCCTTCATGGACAAAAAGGCAGTCTTTCACGAGTCCCCAGAAGATTTCTATGCTGCGCTTGAATCTGAACAAAGTGGCATCGCGGATAATTGGGGAACAAGGCTCAGAGAGAGTTTCGTGAAGAGAGGTAAGGGATTTTGTTGCGAGTTCAAGTTTTAGATTCAAGTTTTGCATTAACGATTCTTTGCTATTCGTTTCCTTAAAAGTAACTGAACCTCCTGAAATCACGGCCTCATCATTACATTGGTTAAAGTCACCAAAAACAAACCTAGAGTTATCCAGCCCAAGAGCCCTTCAAGCATAACCCATTTTCTAAAATTGTCTTTCGGATACCAGTCTCCGTATCCAATCATGGAGAAAGTTACCATACTAAAATAAAAGCTGTCCCAGAAAGTTACTTTTTGGGCAGAATCTTTATTATCCGATAATCGAGAAATACCGGGATTTAACCAATCAATTTTGGGAATTAAGTTCAATAGAGTTTTAATTACTGATTTTTGAGCGCTATTTGTCTCTCCCCCATTGCGCCAGGAGGTAGTAGGAGAACCTCGATAAATAAAAGAAAATAGTAGAATGATTAAGCCACCCAAATAAAATGCACGAAATGGTTTTACACCATATCCGCAGATAAACCACATCATTACGTCGTTCCATTTTGAACCCCCTTTCGAGAAAGGAATCCATGATTTTTCTGCTTGACAGATTTTTCTATATTGATAATACGCAGCGTCTGCATCTTCGAATTGTTCAAGGCTTCGGAAGTTTTGTATTAACTTTACATAGGTTGGTCCATCAAAAACAAGTGAATTCTCAAGCGAATTCCAACTAACCCGCATTTCTTTGAATTCAGTACCATTTAATGTAACTTCATTAAATAGAGTGCCTGAGAAATCGACAGCGTCATCAAAATTTGCCCATTGAAAGTAGGAAGTATTGCTAAAACTAACTTCCTCAAAAGAGGCAGAATCGTCAAAAGCAGAATACGAAAAAGAAGCAGAATCGCCAAAAGTAGAATACCGAAAATCGGCATAATCGCCGAAAGTAGCAAAAACGAAAGCGGCAGAATCGCCAAAAGTACATCCCCTAAAAGAGGCATAATTGCCAAAGGTAGATTTCATAAAATTGGCAGAATCGCCAAAAATAGAATGCTGAAAAGAGGCAGAATCGTCAAAAGTACATCCCGAAAAAGAGGCAGAATCACCAAAAGTACATCCCCTAAAAGAGGCAGAATCGCCGAAAGTAGCAAAAACGAAAGCGGCAGAATCGCCAAAAGTACATCCCCTAAAAGAGGCATAATTGCCAAAAATAGAATTCCAAAAATTGGCAGAATCGCCAAAAGTAGTAAAAGAGAAATCTGCAAAACTACCAAAAGTACATTCCCAAAAAACAGCAGAATTACCAAAGGTAGTATTTCTGAAATTAGCTGTCGAAGAGCAATTTACTTTAGCAAAGGAGAAGGATTTAGTAAATAGACAATTTGAGAAATCTAGATTATTTTCAAAAATTGAGTTACGGATTACGATGTTGCTTTTAATAATCTTTATATTTACTCCGTGAGATTCCAAATACCCTTCACTGTAGTAGTATCCAGATTTCAATGATTCATTATACTTTGGATTCGGAATATTTTCAAGCTTAATTTCATTTAAATTGAGTTCTCCAATTATGCGGCAATTTGTAAGGTTTACATCTTCTCCTTTTTCAATTTGATTTAAAATTTCACTTGCCTGGATTTCTCTATATTCATCTGCCAGACAAACTATTGGCATGGAAGTGAGCACGAAAAATGATAACGAAGCCCAGAAAAACAATTTTTGGCATTTCATTTAACGCATTTTTTGGCATTTTACCTATTAAATTTTGTGAAATTACTCATATTGAAATTTCAAGAATTATGGAAAATTTTTTGTCTCGGCTTTTTGCAGTATTATTGATTTCTTGGTCTGTACCTATAATCATCTATAAATCCCAACCTGCCCCCAAGCAGTGCAAATTTAATATAATGATACCTTTATCCATCTAGTATTTCCTATAGATCAAAATTACAATTATCTGATATCCCCCAATCAATTTCACGAGGATTTATAATATGGATAAATACGAGAAGGTGTTCGAGCTGGCTAAACGCCGGGGGTTCTTGTGGAACTCTTTTGAGCTGTATGGCGGAAGCCGCGGATTTTATGATTACGGGCCTCTTGGGAGCACGCTGAAGAGGCGGATCGAGCAGACCTGGAGAGAGTTTTACGTTATCCAAGAAGGGTTTATGGAAATCGAGTGCCCGACAATCGGGATCGAGGAAGTATTTATTGCGTCCGGGCACGTTGGAGGTTTTTCTGATCCCCTGTGCGAGTGCATGAACTGTAAAGAAGCATTCAGGGCCGACCACCTTGTACAGAATGTAATGGAAGCCGCAGGGACCCTGAGTGCAGAAGACCTTACTAAGGTTATAAAGGAAAATGAGATCAGATGCCCTGAATGCGGTGGAAAATTCGGGGATGCCTACGAATTCAACCTGATGTTCAAAACTACAATTGGGCCAGGCACTGGAAGGCAAGGGTACCTCAGGCCGGAAACGGCGCAGGGTATGTTTGTCGATTTCCAGAGGCTATCCCGCTTCTACAGGGACAAGCTGCCTTTTGGGGCAGTACAGATCGGGAAATCCTACAGAAATGAAATCGCGCCCAGGCAAGGTGTAATCCGGCTCAGGGAATTTACGCAGGCTGAGTGCGAAATTTTTGTTGACCCGCGCAACAAGAAACACCCCAACTTCGAGCGTTTTGCAGACAAAGAACTTGTACTCTATTCCCAGAAGGCACAGGAGAAAGGCGAATCATTCAGGATGACTGTCCGGGAAGCTGTAAAGGCTGGAGTCATTGCACACGAAATCCTGGGCTACAATATTGCACTTACTAACGAGTTCCTGACAAAAGTTGGGATTGATCCTGCAAAACTCAGATTCAGGCAGCACCTGACCGACGAGATGGCTCATTACGCAATCGATTGCTGGGATGCCGAGATCGAAACCGACAGATTTGGCTGGGTCGAGATTGTGGGAATTGCCGACAGGACGGATTACGACCTTAAAGCCCATGCAAGGGTTAGCAAGACCGATCTTTACGTTTATGTCGAATACGACGAGCCGAAAATGGTAACTCGCTTTGTTGTAAAGCCGAACATGGGCAAGCTCGGCCCTGTCTTCAAGGGCAAGGCAAAAGCTGTCGCAGATGCCTTAAAACAGCTTTCCGAAGAAGAGCTCTCAAAGGACGAGATCAAAGTTACCGTAGACGGGGAAGAGTTGACAGTCAATTCGGAGGTAGTAGAATTTGCGGAAGAGACCGTTAAAGTCAGCGGAGAGAATGTCATCCCTCACGTAATCGAACCCTCCTACGGAATCGACAGGATCTTCTACGGTGTCATGGAGCATGCTTATGATGAAGAAAACGTGGCTCAGAAGGTCGCCGACTCCGGGCTTAAAGGCGCAGAAGAAGCTGGAAAGGAACCCGAAGCCGGAAAGGACGAAGGTGAAGCTGAGGGAGAAGAGGAAGCCAGGCTTGTTATGCATTTTTCAAGCGCAGT
This sequence comes from Methanosarcina sp., assembly GCA_035560835.1. Classification (GTDB taxonomy): domain Archaea; phylum Halobacteriota; class Methanosarcinia; order Methanosarcinales; family Methanosarcinaceae; genus Methanosarcina. The sequence continues at coordinate 5,090 of DATMYS010000239.1, read as the reverse complement.
TGCCCCGGTACAGGTTGCAGTCCTTCCGCTCCTGACCCGTAAAGAGCTTTCAGACCCTGCAAAGGATATCATTGCAAAACTCAGGGAAAAGACCCTGCTTGCCAATTATGACGATTCTGGAACTATCGGGCGCCGCTACAGGAGAAACGACGAAATAGGAACGCCTTACTGTGTTACTGTAGACTACGATACCCTCAAAGACGGGACTGTAACTATCAGGAACAGAGATTCCATGCGCCAGATCCGGGCTCCGACCCAGGGGATAGAAAATGTACTCTACGAACTTATTTACAGAGGCCGTGCTTTCGAATCCGCAGGCAAGCCCTTTAATTTCTGAAAATTAAAACTGACAGTTCCTGAGCTGTGGGCTAAAAAGCCTGCAGCAAAGGTTTTAGTGAAGTAGAATGAACGAGAGTCTTTTTCCTGAGAAACCAGGGTTCATGAAGCACCCACTGATAAAACCCGATACAGTTGAGCAGAGGCTATATCAGTTGAATCTCGCAGGAAAAGCCCTCGAAGGCTCAAGCCTTGTTGTACTTCCTACCGGGCTTGGAAAAACCGTTATAGCTCTTTTTGTAATTGTCTCCAGGCTTCAGCGCTTCGGAGGAAAAGCCCTGATTCTTTCCCCAACAAAGCCGCTTGTAGAGCAGCATGCGGCTTTTTTCAAAAATGTGATGGCTCTTCCCGAAGAAGAGGTTCTGGCTTTTACGGGCAGCATTGCGCCTGTAGAACGGGAAAAGCTCTGGGCTCAGGGGAAGCTCATAGTCTCCACACCTCAGGTGATTGAGAACGACCTTCTTACAAAAAGAATCAGCCTTGAGGATGTAAGCCACATAACCTTTGATGAAGCCCACAGGGCAGTCGGAAATTACGCTTATACCTTTATTGCGGAAAAGTACTTCGAGAGCGCAAAAAATCCCCATGTACTCGGAATTACTGCAAGCCCGGGCAGTTCGGACGAGAAAATTTCTGAGGTCTGCCAGGCTTTACATGTTGAAAATGTCTCAGTAAAAACTGAAAAAGACAGGGATGTCCGCCCTTATGTGCAAGAAAAAGAGATAGAATGGTTTCAGGTCCAGCTTCCTTCAGAAATGGCTGAAATCCGAGACTATCTGGAAAAAATCTTTGATGATCGGCTCGAAACCATAAGAGGCCTGGGTTTTTCTCCAGGCAGCGGGAAATACGTCTCCAAAAAAGATCTTTTGTTTTTCCAGAAGAAATTGCAGAGTGAAATTCGGGTAGGTGGCGACCCTGCGGTTTTTACTGCCATGTCTGTGCTTGCCGAAATGTTAAAGGTGAATCATGCGGTGGAAATGGTTGAGACCCAGGGGCTTGAGCCCCTCAGGAAGTATCTGGAGAAACTTGATGCCGAAGCCTCTTCAAATAGTGCAAGCAAGGCTTCAAAAAGATTGATGGACGATCTCTACATGAGAAAAGCCCTTTACAGGGTAAAGGAATGCGAGGTTGAACATCCTAAACTCGAGCTTGCGCGGAAACTCGTGTCCGAACAGCTAAAAGGAAGCCCTGATTCCAGAGTAATTGTTTTTACGAATTACAGGGACACTGCAGAGATAGTGGTAAATACCCTTTCAGAAGTTCCAGGAATAGTTCCTACCCGTTTTGTGGGACAGGCTTCGCGCCGTAAGGACAAAGGGCTTACTCAAAAACAACAGGTGGAAGTTCTCGATAAATTCAGAGCCGGAGAATACAACGTACTTGTAGCTACCTCAGTTGCTGAAGAAGGGCTTGATATCCCTTCCACAGACCTGGTATTATTCTATGAACCAATTCCCTCGGAAATTCGGAGCATCCAGCGTAAAGGCAGGACAGGCAGGCAGCATAAAGGCAGAGTCATCATACTGGTGACAAAGGGTACACGCGACGAAGCCTATTATTGGAGCAGTAAGAGCAAAGAAAAAAAGATGCTAAATAGCATGCACGGGCTTGAAGCTATTCTGGGCCCCAAAGACTCAAAACAGAGTCCAAGACTTTCGGATTTTGGATCTAAAGCTTTTATTCCGGATTATGCGCAAAATAAAGCTGAAAATGAGATAAAAATAAATGATACAACTGAAAATTCCAATATAATCCAGGAAAATCAAAGCCTGACGCAGAAAATCAGTGATTTGACTGTAGATAGCATTGATTTTGCAGATAGTAGGGATAAGATTACAGACAGCAGCATTTTTACGGATAGCAGGGACAGGGCTGCTGTAGATAGCAGTAGTTTTGTAGACATCCGGGGCATGGCTGCAGATGTTAGAGATTTAGCTGTAAATCGCGGGAATTTAACTGTAGACAACAGGGATAAGGCCGCAGGCTCAGACTGTAACAGGGCGAGTGAAGAAATTAACGAAGATAACTGTGGGGTCGGGAAAGAAGAAAGGAAAGAAGAAAGGAAAGAGAATAGGAGTTGGGAAGAAAGCGAAAAAGGAAAAGAGCAAAAGAATGAAGAAAAAAGCAGAGAAGAAAACGTAAAAGAAAGACAAAAAACCTTTGTTTATTTTGAAACTCTTTCTGGAAAGAAACCTGAACCCGCACCTGAAACTGCTGCAGAAGTATCCAAAATAGAAATCAACCCCGAGTCTCCGAAAATAGTAGTGGACTACAGGGAAGCAAAAAGTGGGGTTGCAAACGTTCTTGATAAGCTTGGAGTGGAAGTTATTTTTACCACGCTTGAAATTGGTGACTACGTTGTAAGCGACCGCCTTGCAGTGGAGAGAAAGCGTACGGATGACTTTGTAAATTCCCTTGTTGATGGAAAGCGTAATCTCTTTGCGCAATTATCGGATCTTACAAGAGTATATGAAAAGCCTGTTCTTATCATTGAAGGAACAGAACTTTTCACTTCCAGGCAAATCAATCCGAATGCTATTTATGGCTCCTTGGTGTCCATTGCAGTTGATTTTGGAGTTTCACTGCTGTATTCAAGAGACGAAGAAGAGACAGCTGCAATTTTAAAAGTGCTTGCAAAGCGTGAGCAAATTGAAAATAAACGTGAAGTCAATCCCCATGGGAAAAAGTCAACCAGTACCCTTACTGAGCAGCAGGAATACCTGGTCTCCGCGATTGCAGACATCGGGCCGAAAGCCGCAAGAAACCTTCTTTTGCACTTCAGCTCAGTAGAGGCTATTATGAAAGCTGATGCCAAAGAACTCAAGAAGGTAAAATTAATAGGGCCAAAAAGAGCAGCAAAAATTAGAGAGCTCCTTGAGGCTCCCTATAACGGATAAGTGATGGAAAAAGTAATGAAAAAGCCAAGTTTCTCTAAACTTCGCCTTTTCTTCCCTTCTTTGTTCTCTTCTATTCTTCATCTTTTGCCTTTCCTGATTTTCGTAATCTTTTGATTTCTTTTCTCTTTTTTCATTACTTTTTTCCTTATCTCCTCTTTTTTCGTTACGTTTTGACTTCTTTTTCCTCTTCTCTTTCTTTTCTTTTTACTCTTACTTTTATAATTGCCTCAGGCGCTCTATAAGCCCAAGCCCTTTTCCAATTAGTTCTAAATCTTCAGCAATCCTGCGCGGATCTGTTTCATCCTGAAGGGAATCTGCAATGTTGACCATCTTTCTAAAAAGAAGGTCTTCCAGTACTTTCCGGTCTCTATGGACTCCAGATACCTTTGATACCGCTGCTGGTTTTTCTGCTCTTTCTGAGGGTGCGGACTGGATTACAGGAGCTTCAGAACCTCTAGGGAGAGAAACTGTAGGAGCTCTAGGAACTGTAGAAGCTCTAGGAACTGTGGAAGCTCTTGGAGTTGCAGAGGCTTTCCTTCCTACTTCTTCTTTTTCAGAAGGTAATACGGGAATTTCCTCTTCTATCGGCTCGGTAGTTTTTTCCTCTTCGTCAGCAGTTTCAGAGGTTCTCAGCCCGAACCTCGATTTTTGCCTGTGTACCTGGACTCTCTTCTTAGTCTCAAGGGAAGAATTGTCTTTTTCTGCAGACGGCCTGAGTTCAGGAGCCTGGACTTCTGTAGCTGGTTCAGGAGTTTCTTTCTCTTCCTGGACATCACATATAGGGCAGATTATTTTACCTTGATACCGGAATTTTGGGGCCCCGCAGACTTTACAATGCTCAGCAAGCATCGTGCCCCCAAGTTCAAGGAAACGTGCTATTCGCTTTACTTTTTTATCTTTTTCAGAATCCATAGATCTGACCTTCTTTTGTTCACAGCTTCTTATGCATTTGCTTCTCACTTATTTTATAAAATTTTTCCTGTAGCTCACTGTATGTGAAGCTAATTTATCCTATGTAAACCTGAATAAAGAAACAAATATAGAATCACAATGTGTAGGCTCCTAAAGCCGGTGACTTCAAAAATCACCGATAATATTTTATATACCAAGCCTGTCTTAGACTAATCTATATTAGCTCTAATTTTTATATCATAATTAACTGCGAAGGTGATTCGAATGTCATCAAATGATTCAGCAGAAGTTATAAAACAATGTCTTCAGGTCCTAGAAAGTATAACCAGTGATTCTTCAGTTCCTAGAAATATCAGGCGTTCCGTGAATGAAATTATGGACATACTGAACAACGAATCCGAACCTCTCTTTCTGAGAGCAGCATCAAGTATTTCCATTCTCGAAGATATAAGCAATGATCCTAACCTTCCTCTGCACACAAGAACTTTGATATGGAACCTCTCAAGCCAGCTAGAGACCATTCCTGTAGATGAATAATCCAGACATAAATTTTTAAAATATAAAAATAGAATTTACGTGGGAGCACAGGCTGAGAACAGACAAGCTCCGAGAAAACATCTCTTGAGATGACCCTGTTAAAAAATCCCTAACTCCGACTAATTCTAAAAAAAGAACCGAAAGGTAACAACCTTACTATTTTGTTAGCTACTTCTAGCTGATTTTGGAAGTATCTCCTAGAAGTTAGAGGATATCGACAAGAAAAAAGCCTTTTTCCTTCTTTTTTATATCTTTTTCCGGGAACTGGATTAGAACTCTCTGGATTTAAAATTGGATTATAAGTTGACTCAAGAATGGAAGAGGATTAAAATAGAAAAGAATGAAAAAGGATAGAATAGAAAAAAATTGTAGAAAAAAGATAAAAATTGAAGGAATTTCAAACTCAGA
>DATMYS010000238.1:0-2704 GCA_035560835.1 Methanosarcina sp. | reverse complement strand
TTTATATATTGTTCGCAATGTAAAATTACTTAGTCTCACTCATCAGGCAGGGAACGCAACGCCTAAATGGATAAGTTATACACAGGATAGCAGATTCGAGCGAGGAAAGCATAGACCTGAGCTCTCATGACCCCAGGAGGTAGTTTATTGGCAATGTCCGAGGGTGTTATATACTTGGCCTGGAAGTACTGGAATGAGTTCTCAAAGGCAATTCCAGAAAATTATGAGTGCATATCAGCAAATAGTATGATTATGAAAGTAGAGTTAAAAAGCATATTCAGGTTGATGATCTGATTCACATTGGAATGGAAGCAAATAACATCGAGGATTAGCCTTTAAATATAGTAAAGCTTACAGACTTTTATTAATAAAGAAGAAATAAAATTTTTGGATATAATGGATGGGATTAAGAATAGGCAATTTAAAAAATTATCAGGTTTAATTTATTACTATTTGCGACAATTTGATCTTAGCTTGTTTCCAAAGTAACACATGCAATCACATAAGTTTTTTAGAGCCTTGTACGATGGTAATTGCCCCATGTATACATGTATCTAAACATACGCCGCAATCATTGCATTTATCTTCAACCACAAATGAAACATCACCGTCGTTGATGGAAATTGCACGTGCAGGGCATTTGCCTATACAGCTTCCGCAACCAGCGCAGGAGTTGGCGTTAATTTTTGCGACCATGTTTTTCACTCCTTATTTCATCGGTAAGTTAATTTTATTCATTGAATTTTATCTAAAGATGGTTGATGTTTCTGTGTAATCTAAAGGCTAAGTTAAATTTTCAGTAAGTACAGCTGGGCATCAGGTATGTGCATGTCCGGAAACCTATTTCCTTATTCTGACTTAATGATATAAAAATTTATACAATTTTGCGAAGTTCATAATATTTTATTGTCAATAGATAAGAAAGTGACAAAATTGGAGTCATCACTTGAATGAAAAAATAGGATTCTGTAAAGTCTGTGGGGGACGGGCAATTTTACAGGTTCGACTTTAGCTAGAAGAAAAGTCTAATCTCTAGCAGACTTTAGGTAAAAACAGTTATTATCAGAAAAATTTCAACCAAAATAGGAAGTTATAACAAATTCGGTACCAATTAGCGAATACTGTCAAACTAAGGTTCAATTCCACGGAGGTCTGACAGGACGGATAGTATCGGATTTTGAGAATTGCTTTTTCTCTACGGCTTCCTGCCAACTTAAGCTAAGAAAACAGCGTGCTCATCTCAACATAGTATCAACCACCGGTGTAGCATCAGCTCACAGAATTCAGGTCAGGAATCGGAGTATTCGAAAAAGAGAATTCAGACTGCGCTTAAAATAAAAAACCGAGACATCTGGAAAATAAGAAAGTCAAAGATCTGGGAAATAATAAAATCAAAGACCTAGAAAATAAAAAGTCAAAGTATCCGGAAAGAAAAATAACTGCAGGGGGTGGCTGAGTTTTTCTCTTACCAGACAGTGTTGTTTTTCAGAGTTGCAAGAATGTTTGTGAACTCGTTACTGAACCTGCAATTCCCAAAGTCTGGAGCATTCAGAATGTTCTTCTTTATTTCCTGCAGTCCGATAAGGAGATTTATATCGTCGCTGTATTCAAATCCTCCATCAGATGCCGTGATGTTCTCGGTAAGGACGTCAAGAAGCTTCGGATCAAGGTCATTCGTGATGTATGTGTCCAGAATCAGAAGATCCGAAATTCTCTTGTAGAAATCGATGAGCTCCTGGTAACCGGGTATCGAGTAGGCTTTTGCCATTTGTTTTTGCCTGTTCAGGTAAATCAGGTAACGGGATATTGTGCTTACAATATCTTCGACACTTTCTTTTTTAGGGAACGCGATTGGGAACCTTTTCAACATTTGTGAATTAAGTTTGTCTCTGCTCTGTATTCCTTCTCGGCTCCAGATCTCAGGAAAAGCCCTAGCTATCGAAGAATTTAGTACAGCCGTAACATAGAGATATAGCGTAGGATCTCCGAGAACGACTCCTACTCCATTTGCAAAAACGTGCTTTCCGGTCGGGTCATATGAGGCCTGCAGGCGGGAGTTACTTGTAATGATGATTTTAGGTGTGTTTATATACCGCAGGAGATTTTCGTTTTCGAAACGGTAGTCAGCCGAAATAAATTCCGGTTCTTCGGTCTCCGACTGCTGTTTGATTTCCATTAGCTGTTTATAAGCTACAGGAAACTTTGCTTTCAGCTCCTCGGGTTGAAATATCCTGTATTCTTTCCTTATGTTATTGTCAAGAATTTCATAAGGCACCATAAACTGGTACTGAGTTGACCGAACCGCGAATTCATTCGAAACGGAATCGTCTACATAAGGGTACATGAGTTCCTTTTCCATACTTGCCTGTTCTATGCCCACATTTATTTGGGAGTCGCCGCAGGCGCAGGATGCATCTGTGCAGTTATCTCTTGAAAGGCCAGCTTTTTGTAAAAAATCATTGGTTGGTGGTACACCTTCAAAAACTTCTATTGAGATGTCTTCTAGGGTTCTAGGGATTTTGCTCAGCCTTTCTACAATATAGTCCTTACTCCAGAACATATATTTCACTTCTTTTTTATATATAGGGAATTCTGGGTAAAATGGTTTCTTTGTTGTGGGTTGGGTTCTCAAAAATTCGTTTTTGATTTTGAGGCACCTGACTTTTAACTCCTCAGAATCTCCGTACTAACCTTTGAATCTGTC
>DATMYS010000237.1:0-3403 GCA_035560835.1 Methanosarcina sp. | reverse complement strand
ACCGTCCTTAGATCACTGGATCAAAATTAGTAAATTAAAGTTATCGAATTAAAATCCACAAATCAAATTTAGTAAATTCAAGGCTATTACATTGTTTTCGTAGTTTTTACAGGTGATTTATCTTGTTCCTGGAATTAAAAGCTCAGGCTACATCAATCTTAAAAGACGCTATCCAAAAGGCCGGACTTGAAATTGAAGATTCCGAACTTTATTTCGAAACCTCTTCTTACGCTGACCTTGCAAGCAGGGCCGCTTTCAGGCTGGCAAGTCTGTACAGGCAAAACCCGAAAGAACTTGCAACTCGTATCGTTTCTGCAACCGAAATTCCGGATGGTTCGTACATAGGAGAAGTAAGCGCTTCTGGCCCTTACATTAACTTCCATGCAAGCAGGCACTATCTGGACATGACGGTTACTAAAGTTCTTGAAGAAAAGGAGAAATTTGGCTGCGGAACCCCAAAGGATAAAATTTTACTTGAGCACACCTCAGCAAACCCTAACGGTCCCCTTCATGTAGGACACATCCGAAATTCCATTATCGGAGACACTCTTGCCCGCATTCTCAGGCGAGCAGGATACGATGTGGAGGTACAGTATTATGTCAATGATATGGGCCGCCAGATTGCAGTAGTTTCCTGGGCATGCGAACGCTTTGAGCTGGACCTTTCCAGAAAATCCGACTCTGCCATTGCTGATGTGTACATCAAGGCCAATGTCGAGTTGGATAAAAATCCGGAGTACGTAAAGGAAATCGACGCTCTTATGGAAAAGGTAGAAGCCGGAGATGTCAGGACAATCGACAGTTTTAACAAGGCAGTCTCCCTGGCGGTTTCCGGAATCAAGGAGACCCTGCTTCGTTTAAACGTTGTCCATGATAAGTTTGTCAATGAATCAACTTTCCTTAAATCTGGGGCAGTGCATGATATCGTCGAGAGGATCAAGGCGACCGGAAGGACAAAAGAAGACAAAGGGGCCCTTGTGGTAGATCTTTCAGACTACGGGTTTAAAAAGACCCTTGTCATCCAGCGTTCAAACGGCACTTCTCTTTATACGACAAGAGATCTTGCTTACCATGAATGGAAGGCCGGACAGGCAGACCGCATAATCGATGTTTTCGGAGCTGACCACAAGCTGATTTCAGGCCAGCTCAGAGCTACCCTGAATGCAATCGGGATCAAGGAACCTGAGGTCGTTATCTTCGAGTTTGTCTCCCTCCCTGAAGGTTCGATGAGCACCCGCCGTGGGCAGTTCATAAGTGCGGATGAGCTCTTTGACAGGGTTACGGAAGCTGCCCTTGAACAAGTCGAAACCCGCCGTCCTGAGACCTCTTACGAGTTCAAGAAACAGGTTGCGGAAATGGTTGGAATAGGTGCGGTAAGATATGATATAGTAAGGGTCTCCCCAGAAAAGTCCACAGTTTTCAACTGGAAAGAGGCTCTGGACTTTGAGAAGCAGGGCGCTCCTTATATTCAGTATTCCCATGCCCGGGCCTGCAGTATTCTTGTGAAGGCAAAAGAAGAAGCAGCCTGGGATCACTCCGCAGAAATCGAGCCTTCTCTGCTTGTCGAGGATACTGAAATCGATCTTATCAAGAAGATTGCATTGTTTGACAGCATAATCGATCTTGCAGCCCGCGAACTCAAACCTCATATGCTTGCAATCTACGCCCGCGAACTCGCCGATGCTTTTAACCAGTTCTACCGCTTTGTCCCTGTAATTGCTGCTGAGGACGAAAAAGTCAGGGCTTCAAGACTGGCTCTTGTGAACTGCGCAAGGATTGTGCTTGCAAACTCGCTCGATACACTTGGAATCGCAGCTCCCGAATCTATGTAAACTTTTTCTCCTTTTTTCCCTTCCTCTTTTCTTATTTCTCCTCAATCTTACTTTTTTGTTTTATTGTTTATATAGATATACGGGTTTTATAGATATACGGGTTTGATACTATCTGGACGCTGTCTAGAGATGCTGGCTGTTGAAAACCACTTCTCCAATCCTGTACAGAAGGCTTATGAGAAAAATATAAAATCTTTTGCAGCAAAAAAGATAATTTACAAGTACTGCTGCAGGATATTATGACCACGATAAATGAAGCTTTTCGGATGTTCTTGAATGAACAGGAAGCCAGCTTGAAACCGGATGCCTTCTTGGACCTTGAAGATGTAATCCTTCTTTACGAGGAATTCCTTGAATTCAGTGCAGAAGATTCTTTTTCTGAAGAGGACAGGGAACTTTATAATGCCCGGCATGAACACGAGAACAGAAATTACTGCGATATTTTCGGTCCTGAGCATCTCACCCCATCAGGAATTAAGGAATTCCTCGATGATTATGTAGTTGAGGTAGGAGGAGGCAAGAAATTCACGGGTACAGCCGCGAAAGTCCTTGAAAAACTCTTTGAATGGGCTCAGGAAAAAGGTTACATTGACGAGAAGGCTTTTGAAGTAAACAGCGAGGTTCTGAGGAAATATAAGAAAAGGTACTGATATCGCGTAACCAGCAAAATGTCGTATAAAATCAATTACATCTATTCAGAATCGTTAAATCTTCGAGGATTGACGAGACCGTAGAAAATGTATTGAAAAAACCTCTTCTGGAATAGAAGCCGGAAAAGCCTGTTTTCAGGCAGTTCCTTTCCCTTTTCTGTTTACTTTGTTTCTTCAGCAAATCTTTAGAGGTTCTTTCTTCAGGTCGATTAAATGAAAACCACAATCAGTAACTCAATTCATGAAATTCTAAAAGAATTTCTGGCTGAACAGCAAGCCCGCCTGAGTCCTAAAACCTATTCAGGATATGAAGAGGCCATTTATTATTTTGAAGAATACTTCAACGGCTGGGCTCACAAATATTTGAATGAGGAGGATAAGAGTCGTCTGAATGAGTTTTATGAAAGAGACGGTAAGAAATACTGTGAAGTATTCGGCCCCGAATATATCAGGGCTCTGGAAACCAAGGATTTTCTCGGTCATTTCATGATTAGGAATGTATTGGCCAGTAAGACCTCTCTGGAAACTGTGGGCAAAGTCATGCACAAACTGGTAAAGTGGATGCATGAGAAGACCTACATGAGCTATGACGATTATGAAGCGTTGAATTTGCTTGTCAAGAGGCTCAAGGTTGATATGCCAGTGGCTGAGGAAGTTTCTGATTTGTTATGTCTTTACGCTCTGTCTCATCCTGTTGAAGATTATTCTGAAACTCTGGATGATTTCTTCATTATTACAGGGATTAAACCCGGAAAACTCTGGTTTGAGAGTTGTTCGGACGGAAGGAACATCGGGCCTGTGACTGTTTCAGAAAAAATCAGTTCCATGTGCAAGGCAGGTTGGACTATTTGCTTTCTGCTTGCAAAAACAGGGAACAACTGGAGGATCCTAGAAAGCGGGAATATGTATCCATAATTATAT
>DATMYS010000236.1:0-8280 GCA_035560835.1 Methanosarcina sp. | reverse complement strand
ATAATATGTTGTCCTAACTTATCTGATAAATAAACCAAGTATCCCCCCTAAAAATTCCAGGCTAATGACAATATGATACGTAAAAGACTTCATCGTTATTCCATGTTAAAAAGATATGGCCAGATAATTGAGGTTCTCCAGAAATATGGGTTTGGATATATTGTTGACAAGATAGGTTTGAGCAGTATCAGGGACTTGACCTATAAGTTTAAGAATAAATATATGGTTGACAGGCTCAATACCTCAGGGCCTGTTAGATCACGTAAAATGCTTGAAGAACTTGGCCCGACTTACATTAAGTTAGGCCAATTACTGAGCATGAGGCATGACCTTATTCCTCTGGAATATGCTAACGAGTTTGCAAAACTTCAGGACGATGCATATTCTTTTGAATTTGAAGAAGTTGAGCTAATTATAAGAGAAGAACTCGGCCACTCCATAGAGGAATTGTTCGATCACTTTGACAGAAAACCACTTGCCTGTGCATCTATTGGGCAGGTGCATCGGGCAAAGATAAAGGGTGGCGATGAGGTTGTTGTGAAGGTTCAGCGTCCTGGCATAAAAGAGGTAATCGAGTCTGATCTGGATATTATGTACAGTATAGCTAGGCTTGTTGAAGAACATATACCTGAGGCGAGACTGTACAGGCCAATAGAGATTGTTGACGAGTTATCACACAGTATTCTTGCAGAAATAGATTATACTCAGGAAGGCTGGAACGCAGATCGTTTTGCAGATAATTTCAGGGAGAATAGTCAGGTCCATACTCCACGGGTTTATTGGGATTATACAAATAAACGTGTGCTGACATTGGAATATATCAAAGGCATAAAAGGCAGCCTTGTGGATTTATTGGATAATCAAGGCTTTGATAGGAGTAATATAGCTTTTGTAGTGGGAAAAGCTTTCATGCAGCAGGTATTTGAAGATGGTTTTTTTCATGCAGACCTGCATCCAGGAAATATACTGATAATGGAAGATGGAACCGTAGCATTTCTTGATTTTGGGATGACGGGCCATCTTTCCTCAGAAATAAGCGATATGTTCCTGGATGGAATGGTGGCTTTAGTTAAAGGAGATAGTTCGTCATTTATTGAATTATTACGGGATATTGGTTGTATAGATTCTAATGTAGATACAAGATCATTGAAAATGGACATTGAATTCTTTCGCTCTAAATATTATGGCAAAGCTTTGAAAAATCTTGATACTTCCGTAATAATAGAAGATCTGATAGGCATTTTAAGGGAAAATCAGGTTACTATACCTCATAATGTAGCCTTACTAGTAAGAGGTATAGTGGCTGTTGAAAGCTTTGTACTTATAATAGATCCGGATTTCAATTTTACCGAGCTTCTCGAGCTTTATGCAAAAAAAGAAATGAAAGAACGTCTTTATCCAGAAAATCTGGCCCGTAGAACCTGCAGCAGTATTTCAAGCTGGTCTCGTCTTTTCCAGAAAGCTCCTACAAAAATCTCACATATCCTTGATCATGCCGAAAATGGCTATTTAAGAATAAAGTTTGAATCGGAAGAAGGTAATCGGTTGGTGTCCGAGATTAACGTTGCCAGTAATCGTCTCTCTTTTAGTCTGATTATCTCTGCCATGATCATTGCTTCCTCTATGGTCATTCAGACGGATATGAAACCCTTTATATGGGGTGTGCCTTTTCTTGGCATTCTCAGTTTCTTCCTTGCCAGCCTCTTTGGGTTATGGCTTGTCTTTAATATATTCAGGACAGGCCGGATATAACTTTCCAGGTGTTGTATTTGTTGAAAAATTTAGTTTAAAAAAATACTAGAAAATAAAGTCTGGAAAAAAGAGTCTGACTGAAAAGTCTTAAAAAGTAATTCATGAAAAACGAGGTCAAAAAAATAGGTCGAGTCATTTTATTCTGGGTCTTTGAACTCAATGTGCGTAAAAAGATAAGAGACCAGAGCAGGTTATGGTTCTGGAAAGACCATAATCTGATTTGGCATTCTTAATAAACTTCTAATGTACCAGTCTGTTTAGATGTTGTGCATCGGTGCATAACTGTTTCCCGCAGGATACGATACTACCGGCCTGGGCAGATCAATATCCAGGGCTTCTCTCAAGACCTCTTCAATGGTCTCTACGGGCACAAATTGAAGTTCATTTCTGGCATCTTCAGGTACATCCTCAAGATCCCTTTCGTTTTCTTTTGGCAGGATTACCTTCTTTATACCTGCCCTGTGGGCTGCCAGAACTTTCTCTTTTATGCCTCCAACAGGCAGTACTGCACCGCTCAACGTTATTTCCCCTGTCATGGCAAGTTTGGGATCAACTGCTTTACCGGTTATCAGGGACGTAAGGGCAGTAAAGAGGGTTACACCTGCAGACGGGCCATCTTTAGGGGTTGCACCTGAGGGTACATGGATGTGAATGTCACTTGAAGTGAAGTCAAAACTGTTTGCGGTGTTTGCAAGCCGTGACCTGACAAGGCTCAAGGATATCTTTGCAGATTCCTTCATCACGTCCCCAAGCTGGCCTGTAAGCGTGAGTTTTCCATTGCCTGGCATAAACGTACCTTCTATGAAGAGAATATCCCCTCCCACAGGTGTCCATGCTAGTCCTGTAACCACGCCGGGTACATTTTCTTTTCTGGCCTCTTCCTGCCGGATTACCTCTTTTCCAAGAATCTCTTTGAGCATATCCGCCCTGACCAAGTAAGGAAGGTCGGCCTTGCCTGATACGATCTTTTCGGACACAAATCTTGCAGTCTTGGCAAGCTGCTTTTTAAGTCCCCGGACTCCGGCTTCGCGAGTGTATTTATCGATGATTACTTTCAGGGCTTCATCTTCAATTTTGAGTGTCTCTGCATCAAGACCGTGGTCTTCCAGTATGCAGGGCAGCAGGTGGTCTTTTGCAATTGCAAGTTTCTCATTCTTTGTATAACCTGAGATATCGATCGTTTCCATTCTGTCCAGGAGCGGCCAGGGGATATTTGCCAGAGAGTTGGCTGTAGCTATGAACAGGACATCAGACAGATCATATGGAATTTCCAGATAGTGATCTGAGAACGTATTGTTCTGTTCAGGGTCAAGGACTTCCAGAAGAGCGCTTGCCGGGTCTCCGGAATACGAAGCTGAAAGCTTATCGACCTCATCAAGAATAAAGACGGGGTTTTTTGTGCCTGCTTTTCTCATGCCCTGAATAATCCTTCCGGGCAGGGCGCCTATGTAGGTTCGCCGGTGTCCCCGGATTTCGGCTTCGTCTTTGACACCTCCGAGGCTGACCCGGACATATTTTCTGCCCAGAGCATCGGCAATGCTTTTCCCAAGACTTGTTTTACCAGTTCCGGGTGGCCCTGTCAGGAGCAAAATTGAGCCCTGCTTCTCATGTTTTAATTTCATGACTGCCAGATGCTGGATTATTCTCTCCTTGACCTTTTCCAGCCCATTGTGGTTACTTTCAAGCACCCTACGGGCTTCGGCAATATCGATGCTCTTTTTCTCCTCGGTTATCCAGGGAAGGTCGAGCAGGAGGTCAAGATAATTCCTTATAACATGGGCTTCAGGATTGTGACTGCCTCCGGTTTCGAGTTTCTTCAATTCGGAAAATGCCTTCTTTTTTACTTCATCAGGCATAGTTGAGTTTTCAATTTTCTCCCTGTATGCGGCATCGCCTGAAGCCGAGTCATCCCCTTCGTTGAGCTCTTCCTGAATCACCTTCAGTTGCTCACGCAGCATTGCCTCTCTATTCGATTTGCTTATTTTGTCGGTAACTTTTTTTGCCATTTCTATCTGGAGATTAATGTTTTCTTTATGCTTTGTCAGAATGTGAAGGAACAGAAGATACCGCTCACGAACCGAGGCAAGCTCAAGGAGTTTCTGCTTTTCGGCAAGTTTTACGGGTATATAGGGCATGGCAAATCCTATTATCTGGTCAATAGAATCCATTTTATCAATTGGACCGGTAAACTGCTCGGAACCCTGGAACCGGTTGCTTATCTGATGAATTGTCTTTTTTATATTTGCCATTGCTTCGGTTTCAGCGTCCTCATCTAGATCTGGTAGATCATGGACAGGACTATACGTTGTATAGAACAGCCCGTTTTTCCGGTAAAGAGAAACAGTCTCTACCCTTTCGATAGCCTTTGCGACAACGAGATATCCGTCATCAGCAGGCTGTACAAATGTGACTTTAAGCAAGTTTCCTATCCTGTACAAACTATCTTCGGATAGGTCTGAAGCCTTTGTGCCGCTTTTTACAGTCAGACCGACAGCGTTAACGAATTCGGCATTTTTCATTTCATTTAATAGTATCTCACCGGTAACTTTGTCAGCCATGAATTTTGTCCGGCTTGAAGGGTAAACCACTATATCAAATAGGGGAATTACCAGTGTATCTCTATTATCATAAGCTTGTTGTGAATACATTGTTGATCTCTCAATTATCATCTCAAGTATTTAGTTTTAATTAACCTAACTATTTTTGCGGATAAAAAATTATCTTATCTTCCCCAGAATTTCGATAAGCATATCCAGCTCTTTTTCATTCAGTGAATTCGCTATCCTTTCAATAACCTGAAATAAAGCATTCCTTTCGGATCTCGCAATCATTTGCCCTTTTTCTGTCAGACGAATGTAGAAAATTCTGCCATCATCCTGGGATTTCTCTCTGCAAACACACTCCATCTTAACAAATTTATTAATCATCTCGGTAACGGTGGGCTTTGAGTTGCTGGTGATTTTGGCAAGCCTACTAAATGTTACTTCTCCGCATTCATCAATGGCCTTCAGGTACCCTATCTGCTTGATAGTAATATCCGATAGCCCACACTCGGAGAATATCTGACATGAGCATTCGCTTTTAATTTTGATCAGGTTTTCAAAAACTACGAACAAATGCTCTTCTTTCTTCATCATATCTCAATCCGTTCTGTTAGTTAGGGTCTACCTAATTAAATAATTTTCGGTCATCTCAGGTTTTGCCTGCATTTAATTCTCTTGCTTAAATGCAATCATTGAGCCGCAACCGTTGCGCCGGTTGATCACGCCGTCATGACTTTTTAGATTTAGCAGTGGTTTTCGGTCAAGCCTTTTTTCAAAAGGGTTGTGATCACGCCGATAGGGTTTGAGGATAAGGTCTTCAAACCTGAACATTACTCGGGGTTTTCGGTCAAGCCTTTTTTCAAAAGGGTTGTGATCACGCCGATCACGTCGTTGCTGGAGTTTTTCAATCAATCTTTTCTGAAAAGGTTTGTGATCCCGCAGTTTAGGGCTTTTGGTCACGCTTTTCCCAGGAAAGGTTGCGATCAAACTTTTTCTCAAAAGGTTTTCGGTCAAGCCTTTTTTCAAAAGGCTTGGTTTATAACGTAATCTCTTTTCCGTCAATCAATAAACTCTTAATTACGGCATTCCCATATTTGTCAATGATAACTTTTGCATCAACTTCTGTTTTCTCGGTCCTTTGTGCCTTTTCTATCTCCATTCCCCTGCCTTCGGGAACAAAATAACTTTCAATGCCGTAATCGACCCGAAGCTCCTTAATGGTTTCTTCTGTCGTAATACCTGATTCGTCTGTTTCCCAGTCGTATATAACATCTTTTACCTTGCCTTTGATGTAAAGTCCATCCTCAGGTGGAGTAGTATAAATTTTTTTAGGCACACTGTACCCATTTTTCAGTTCAAGTGCCAGATATACTGGCTCATCGTTATAAAAATAAGAATCATCAGCCTGAATCTTTTCCATATCCAGGGTACTGATCTCGTAATTAAGGGTCACGTAGTCTCCCCTGAAAAGATATCTTGGGTCTACTGGTAGGGTTTTGAGCAGAACCTCAGTGCCGGTCCTTAGGGTATATTCCTTATAAGCAATAAAGCCTGAAAAAATCAGGAGCCAGAAGACTACGGTAAGGTAAAGGACTTTCTTCTGGTTCATTTGCGGCCCCTCCCGGGTTCTGGAAAGTTCACAGTTCCACGATTTCTGGTTCTCAAACCGCAGTTTTTCATTGTCCCACTCCGGCAAACTGAGCTTTTAATTCTCTTCTTTTTCTTTCCAGTGTCAAACTTAAAATCAGCAGGGCAAGCCCCCCTATTATGAAAAAGAATGATCTTGGAAGAAGGTCCCAGAAGAAATCAAAATATCTTGCAAAAATTAGCGGTATAAACCAGAACATTGCAGTGTTGATTATTCCGATATCTTCGGTACTGTACCCTGCATAAAGGAGCAGAACTAGAAGCCCGAGGAAAACAAGATTAAAAAAGCCCATATAGGCTTCATCCGGCACCTGATTGTTTGTGGTTATCAGAGTTATTCCAGCCATTAAAAACGAGATTGCAGCCATGCTTGTATCTGTCTGAAAACCTGTAAGCTTTGATCGGAGAGATTTTGAAAGCAGGACTGCCAGAAAGAGGATTCCCAGGAAAGCATAAATTACAGAAATAATCTCCTCTCTTTTTGACTCAAGGGGCCCAAAGGTGTATATGAATAGTACAAGGAGTACAGCTTGCAGCCCCATGAACTTAAAAGTTTGTGCAGCGTGTTTTACTTTTGCTGACAGCTCATGCAATGTTCCTGTAAAATAAACGGCAATGCCTGACATAAGGTAAAGATCCAGGATATTTATCAATTCACTGAAACTATTTCTTTCGTGGTACAGAAGGCCTATCCAGAGATAAAAAAGCAAAGAGCAAAGTCCGGCAACCGCATTAGACCTGTAGCCGTAAATAAGGGGAAAAACTCCCAGAAGCCAGATAAAGACAAGGGTGCTGTTATTGGCATTGATATTGTAAATCTGGGCAAAAAAAGAGGCTTGCTCCAAAAAACAGAGCTGAAAGGAAAAGCAGGGCAGAACCCAGCCTCGAATATTTCTGGTTCTCATATTTCAGGCTGTAACCGGCATAATGTATGCCTACAGTACTTCCTGCAAGCAGCAGGATTTTGACAGTATCTCCGATTTTTTCCCAGTTGGAGGCTACAAAGAGGATGGCACCAATCCCGATTAGAATCGCCCCGATAGTTGAGAAGGCAATAATTTGTTTTTTTGACCTGTGTTCCGTTTTATACTCCTCAAGGTCCATCCTCATTTTCTCGGCCTGGGTGTGATTAATTGTGCCTTCGTCAAGCCATTTTTGGATCAGGTCCTGGTCAAACATATACTAATTCTATTGATTCTGCTGTATAAATAATTTCTTTATGATTAATTTCTAATCCCTGTTTTTACTAGGAAACTTGCCATATTACTGTTCACATTCAATTCTTTCAGTGCCTTGATTACAGAAATGATACGAAGGCTTTTCCTGAGTCGGCCAGAGTCAGATACAGTAGTTTCAAATATACTCTAATGACTGAGTGTACTCAAATTAGCTTCGATTTTATTAGAATAAGGTTCGATATTGAGGAAAAGAGAGCCTGAACTCTATTTCTTTCCTGTACTCTTAATTCCAACTTCTCATAGACCAATGCTTAGAATCATTGTTTCAAAAGCAGTTTGAACCTAAATTACATACTTTCCATATCAAGGATATTGAGGTGATATGAAAATGAACTGTGGAGATTTGAAAATGGGTCAGACTCTTCGTTGCGAAGCATGTGGTTTTGAACTTCAGGTAGTAAAGGAGTGTGGAGATGTATCCTGCTCTACTGATACCTGCTGTACCGGCAACGTAACATGCTGTGGAGAGCCTATGAAATTAAAGCAATAAGCTGGGAAATAAAACAACAAACACAGGAGAGGAGATTCCGGAATATTTCTGAGGAGTACAAGTCCCGGGAAAGTCCGGAAAAGAATGGTAAAGATAAGCCCGGAGAAGTTCTTATTCAGGGCTTTTTCTGGAATCTAAAAAGTTCAATAATGTGTTTTTTGCTGTCTTTTTTCTTTCATTTTTCCCAGGAAACTCTGGATCAGCATGGTTGCGAAATATGAGCTGAAAAACCAGATTATAAGGGCAATAATAATTGAAAGGCCCCATCTATTAAGGTGCTTCATGCAGAAGGCAGCAGTGAGCACGCATATAGTGCAGCCCATCATTCCTGCGCTGGCTCCGAGAGCAATGTCAGAAGCCTGCTCTGAAGTCCCGAAATGTCCTGCCATTATCACGGCAGCTGCCATAACAGCTGGAAAAGCGACAAATACCCCTGCAAAAGATTTTGAAGGGATTATCTGCAGCATGATATAACAGGCAGCTACAGCAGTTCCTCCGAAAACGAACCTGAGAGCAAGGTCTTTGAAATCTAATTTCATGATAAAACTCCTTATTTCAATTTTTCTAAAAAGGATTAAAAATATGTTGATAGTCCGAATCAATACTATAT
>DATMYS010000235.1:0-5637 GCA_035560835.1 Methanosarcina sp. | reverse complement strand
GATACATATCATATTGAAAATATCCGTTGTAAGCATATATGGCTGAAAATAGTCTAATTTCTGAATAATATGAATCTATGTTTAACATCGGCTGTATCACATTATGCAGCCGTTCAATTACTTCGGTAGAAACCTTATCAGATCTTGCAATATTACTTGATACTTCTTCTGTGGACAATAAAGAACTCAGGCATATACACTCGATGTCGTATTCTTCTTTTAGGAATACATTTACTGAAACATGGGTTGACATAATTATCAGATTGTCATAAGCAGCCATAAAGTGATCAACAAAATATTTTGCTTCAGCAATATTATTTAAAATTAGGCAGTTCATTTACCTGTCTCCGAAACAAGGGGTTCGTATTTTTCTTTACTATGAAAGGAGTTCAAACAGTTTAGGCATATTTTATTAAGTTGAGAAGCACCTAACAGCTGATTCCTAAGATTGTTGATATACTTCGAATGCCAAGCATCCCCGATACTCATTGAAGAAATATTTCCTATAGTCAAATGCTTACAGAACTCGCTGCAGCAAGGTTTATAGTCTCCATTCCAATTGATGTATAACATATTATTAGGATAGTTGCACTTTACCTTTTCCGGATTGATTTCAGAGTATTTTAATAAATCTATATTCTTAACATCGATAAGCGACTGGGTATCAACTTCGTCAGCTATTCTGTTCCAAAAATTAATAAAATCCGAACATTCAAGGGTGTTCAAGTTGTAATCAATGAAACTTACCCTAAGAATAGGAAGTGCGGTTTGTCTTTTTTCCCTCTCTTCTAAAAACTTAAAAATATTGGACATTATTCTATAAAAGCCTTTTCCTCTTACTTTTTTAAATGTATCATTGCTCAATGCATCAAGAGAAACTGTTAATCTTGTAGCATTAGAGTCTAAAATAGTTTTGATTTTTTCATCCGTAAGAAGAAGGCCGTTGGTCATAATCCAAAAATCCAGAAAGTCACGATCTGAGACGTAATTAATTGCTTCCTCGATCTGTTCGTGTAAGAAGAGTTCACATTCCGTCCCGAGACCTATGGATGGAACCCCCAAATCCCGGCATTGATCTACAACTACCTTAAATTCTTCTAATAAAAGTTTCCTTCTGGGTGTCCTGGCCTTATTAAAGCGGCGATAACAATGGGCGCATAATAGGTTGCAGGAATCATTAAGCGAAAAGGTAACGAATAATGGAATATCTGTTATCTGAACACCCAGGCGGACCGCTTCCCAGGTTTCCCGATACTGTTTGTAACGTAGAGCCTTATCTTCCTGGCCGGTCTTTAAAAAGTGGTTGTAAATGATTAAATTAGGATCTTTTTCGCCAAAATGTTCGATATGATCTAAAGCCTCATTTCTTCGTAACAGTTCTTCCATTATTATCTTCCTCCGATTAGTTAGTCCCATATATTGTCTTTGACCCAGGTCCCGTCCGGGAGAAATTCCCAAACCCTGCGGTCTCTAAATGTGTCTGCAATTCGGTCAAATTCCTCTTCCTTCATTCCAACATATTCCAACCAGCGATATAGATCACGGGGCTTTACGTGGTCATATTTTTTGACCAATTCAATTCCTTTTTCACGAGTAACAATCCCATCTCGTATATCTTTACAGACATGGTCTGTTGCCCGGCCATATCCGAATTTAATGTATTTTAAGTAATCATGGATCCCATTCTCATGCATATCATCAAGGTTTGACATCTTCCGATAGGTCCTATCAAAGCCTTCTTCCATGATTTTGAACCCGTATTTATTAATAACTAGGTCAGTATGCTCATTGGGGAGCCAGGGAACATAATTCGATATATATATACCGCGAACGCCAACTCTTTTTATTTCTTCATCAGATGGATACATAGCCCATAAAAGTTCGTTTTTTTGAATAGGATTTTCCTCATCATCCAGCATGTCATACCACTCATAACCGCGTAAACCATGCTCGTGCCTGTACCTGTAGGTAAATTCCACATAATCATTGAATGAGTGCATACCCCCTACATCCATGAAACCATGTTCTCCCCAGATAATTAAGGGTATATTATACTTTACCGCAACAATAATTGGATACGTGAATATTCCGCAGTGAGCGTGCCAATTCATATCCCCCATTTTTTTGAAGCATAGGCGGTTCATCTTTTTTAACAAGTCGATACTAGGTGTAAAAAAAATATGATCTACACCGAACACTTCCCGCATATTTATCAGATTTTGCATACCCACCTCGGTATAATTGTTGGCGTGATAAGTAACCAGTAAGGGATTCATACCGTATACATTTTTTATCACATGGGTCTGAAAGTAACTGTCTTTACCGCCGCTCACCGGTATAATACAGTCGTAATTTGAATGATCTAGGGAGCGGTAGTCTTCAAGTAAAAGTCCCAATTGTTTTGCCCTGCGTTCCCAATTAATCTCAAATTTCTGAGTGGCTACCCTGCAGCCAGAACAAACCCCGTCTTCATCAAACACTACTGGTACGGCTGATGATGAGGGCATAACACATTTAGTACAGTATTTGACCTTACCGAGTTCCATTTTTCAATCCTCCCAGGTTTTTCGAATATCGATTTGGTATTTGGCCAACATTTTCTTTATGTGGTAATCACTGTGTTCTCTGAAGTGAAAGATGTTGCCTGCAGCTACTGCAGAGGGAGCAGCTTCCTGGAAGCATTCCACAAAATCATAATAATCGCCCGCCCCACTCAAGGCTATTATGGGAACATCAAGATAGCTAACGATTTCTGTAATAGTTTTGGTGTCATAGCCTCTAGCTGTGCCATCTCTATCAATGTCCTGAAGGATGACCTCGCCTATGCCGTTCTGCGCCAGGTTTTTACACCAGTCTAAGACCTTCCAACCGGAGTTTACCGTCCCATAGGTATGGAATACATAACCGTCTCTATAGTCAATACAGGCAGTTAAAGCCTGGGAACCAAAAATGTTAGCAGCTTTGCTTAGGAATTCGGGTTCATGAAATAGAACTGTGTTTAATACCACCTTATCTGCTCCATATTTAAGTATCATCTCGATGTCTTTTAAAGTCCTGATCCCTCCGCCGAAGCCGAGAGGAACAAAACAACGTCTGGATATTTCTCGTATTAACTCAAAACGATCGCCGCTTATGGTGACTTTATGGTCGTCACGGCCGGTATCGTAATGATGACTTTGGGATATATCAATATAGATAATCTCGTCTACCGCCCAGTCGCTGAACCTTTCCAACTCATTAAGCGGGTTCCCGATAATCTGATGAATATGAAACTTTTCACTGCGAATAATCATTCCATTTTTTAAAAAGAGACAGGGAATTAATCTTTTTCGCATATTTATACCTCGAGAAACGACTTTAACAACTGTATACCGGCATGATGGCTTTTTTCAGGATGAAACTGAACTGCATGAATGCTGCCTTCTTGAATTCCTGACACAACCGGGTTCAAGTCTCCACTTAGCATAGTAATGGTGTCGATATTGGTAGGAACCACATGATAACTGTGAATATAGTAAAAATCGATGTTTTCGCCCTGTTTAAAACACAAGAAATCCTTTTTAAATTCACTTGGGCACCATCCTATGCGCGGAATGCTGTATTCGGAGCTTTTTTTCAGCTTTTCTACATGCCCTGATACAAACGACAATCCTTCACTTCCCGGAGATTCTTCACTGCTGGAAAAAAGCAGATGCATACCCAGACATATACCTAAAAGCGGTTTGTTTAAATTAATAACATTTCTTTGCAAACATTCGATTAAATCATGTGATCTTAGGGCCTTCATGCCTGATTCAAATGTACCTACCCCGGGAAGAATAACGTGACTGGATCTGTCGATATCCATGCAGGAATTAGAAATTATATATTCTGAATTTAGATAATCCAGGGCATTTGTTACCGAGCTAAGATTAGAAATACCCAAATCAATTACTATAACCATAATTATCACCTCTTAATAGCGACGATAAGCATACTTGATGACAGCCGGTTGGCCTTAAGAAAGTCCTGGAAAGCTCGTCCGGTTGAATCAAAGTCGTCAACACAAACTTTATTTAAAAAACCGTTGCCTTCAAACTCCCCCGAAAGCACTTTTTTTCGAACCAGCTCTACATCTAGTTCGCCCGGCGTTTCTATGATTAAGGGTGAGAAGCCCGAATTCTCAAGAATTAACCTTATTGCTTTTTCATTAAAATAATTTAGATGTTCATGGTCGATGCTATCAGAATGGGTTCCCAGGGTGGCAATATCAAAACCGTCATAATTGGGAAAAGACATTATTAGCAAACCGTTTTCCTCAACGAGCAAAAACACTTTATCTAAGAATTTTTGGGGATTGGCAATATGTTCAATTACCTCAAATAAAGCCACGACATTAAACCGTTCATTAATTTCTAGTTCTTCTAAAATTCCGTTATAAATCCGAAAACCCATTTGCGAGGCTTGTTCGTAGAGAGAGTCAGAAGCTTCTATGCCTACAACTTCTGAAAAAGCATTATTTATAACCATTTCTTCACAAAAAATACCATGAGCTGCACCGATCTCCAGGATTTTATTACGGTCAACTCCGTATTTTTCACAATAGTAAATAACCTTTTCAACCCGGGGAATGAAGATTTTGGTCCTACGAGCTTCTTTTGAGGCGGGAAAAATGAAATCGTTAAAGTATTTATAATTAGGTGAATTGGCATAGAATTCGGCTAGAATTTCCTCTGTGGGACGTGGGCTCATATATAGCATGTTGCAACCGGGACACTTGTTATAAAAAAAACCGTTTTTGTTAAACAAAGAAGTTGATTGTTCGGTATTACATGCCGGACAATCAACATCAATAAAATTTTCTGCATTACTCTGCAAAAAATTTATATCGTATTCTATACACTGTGTCTGGGCGTCTTTAAGGTTGTCAGGACGAATATCGCTCTCCTTCATGGATAACTCTCCTCCGCAGCTAAATATTAGTTAATTGGCACAATATCCTTAAATCGCCTTCCCCGAATTTCTCTTTTCCGAAAGGATCTGAATCAATTCGGTCCTGATCAAAGTCTGTTGAAAAGCCCCCGGTTAGCCTTTTGAAATTGCCAAAACCGTTGTCGGCTAGACGAGTAGTGATCTCCTGCCAGTTTGTCTTACTATATGTTGCGCTTAGACCATCAGATAAGTGAGCAATTTTGTTACGGCTGACATTCATAGAGGTTAAAATCCCTTCAATAAAAAGCACGGGAACATCTTTTAATATCTCCACCGATATATCCCAAAAGAACCTTTGAATGCCACTTTCTCCAGCGGTGTAATACCAAAACCAACCACCTGGTTTTAGAATCCTTTTTGCCTCGCGTATGGCTCGGTCTTCGTCATCAAGGTGATGAAAGACACCGTTCTGAACAGCAAAGTCAAAATAACTATCAGGGAAACTTGTTTCATAAACGGTTCTTACCCGAAAATCTACTTTGTCCAACAGGTTTTTTGCCTCAGCAACTTTTTGGGCATACTGAATGCTATTAGCTCCAAAATCTATTCCACAGGCTTTTTGGGCACCACACTCAATAAGAGCAAAACAAAATACTCCGTTCCCGCAGCCCAAGTCTACGACCTGTTTGTCTTTGATTAAATCGGTCAAGTTATTAATATTAATTC
>DATMYS010000234.1:0-7956 GCA_035560835.1 Methanosarcina sp. | reverse complement strand
CTTATATATAGCGATATTAATAATGAGATAATGAAGTGCTAAATCCTGCTATTTAAGTTAAAAATACTTACCTCACTAAAACATTTTTTTTAGCGACATTTTCTCATTTTTAACTTATTACGAGGGTATGTTTATGGATAATGACAAATATCTAAAGGGCACAACTACCGTAGGAGTAGTTTGTACCGATGGTATCGTGCTCGCAAGCGAACAGAGAGCCACAATGGGGAATTTCATCGCAAGTAAAACTGCAAAGAAGGTTTATCAGATTGACGACCTCGTAGCAATGACCACTGCCGGTTCGGTAGGGGATGCTCAGCAGCTTGTGCGGCTCGTAAATGTAGAATCACAGCTCTATAAGATGCGCAGAAACGAGTCGATGACAATAAAAGGTATTGCAACTTTAATGTCAAACTTCTTAAATGCCAACCGCTACTATCCTATGATGGTACAGCTCCTTATAGGAGGAGTTGACAAAAATGGGCCTGGGATCTACTCACTTGATGCTCTTGGAGGAAGCATCGAAGAGACAAGAATCTCAGCTACAGGTTCCGGTTCTCCCATGGCATATGGGGTACTTGAAGACCAGTACAGGGAAAACATGACTGTAAAAGAAGGCCTTGACCTTGCTATCCGGGCGATTCACAATGCGACTAAAAGGGATTCAGCGTCTGGAGAAAACATCGATGTAGTGGTGATTACTAAGGAGGCGTTCAGGAGGCTGGACCCTGAAGAAGTAAAATCCATAAGAGCTTCATTACCTAAATAATTTAAACTGTTGGTTTTTTACTTTAACACTAAACTAACATCTTTTTCAACTTATTGTTTTTCCAATATCTAATATTTTTTCATTTTTTGACAAAAAGGAAGATTCTTAATGCCTATTGAAGATGTGCTATTAGACCTCAAACATAAAATTGAGAAAAATCTACCCGCGGGAGTTACAATCACCGACGTGGAATTTGAAGGACCTCAGCTTGTGCTATACACTGAAGAGCCCCGCAAATTCGCAGACGATGGGAACATTATTCGCAACCTTGCAAAAGAACTCAGAACGCGGATTGCCATGCGCCCTGATCCCAGGGTACTTGCAACTCCTGAAGACTCTATTTCTATAATCGAAGAAGTTGTTCCAAAAGAATCCGTAATCTCAAGCTATTATTTTGACCCTGACTCCGGAGAAGTAATTATTGAAGCTGAAAAGCCTGGTCTTGTGATAGGAAAGCACGGTGCTACCCTCCGGGAAATCACAAAGCAGATCGGCTGGATTCCGAAGGTTGTGCGGACTCCCCCTATCAAATCCCGTACTGTAAAGAATGTTAGGGAATTTATGAGAAACAACCTCAAGGAAAGAAAAGATATCCTCAAATCGGTGGGGAGGAAGATTCACAAAGAGTGTACCTCTAAAGATCAGTGGGTAAGGGTTACATCGCTTGGGGGCTGTAAAGAAGTAGGACGGAGTTGCTTCCTGCTCTCGACTCCCGAGTCTCGAATCCTGATTGACTGCGGAGTCAACGTAGGTTCGGACGAAAACATGACTCCTTACCTGTATGTTCCTGAAGTTTTCCCCTTAAACCAGATCGATGCCGTGATAGTTACTCATGCTCATCTGGATCATCAGGGGCTTGTTCCTTTACTTTTCAAATACGGATATGAAGGGCCTGTCTACTGCACGCCCCCTACGCGAGATTTGATGGTGTTGCTCCAGCTTGATTACATCGATGTGGCAGCAAAAGAAGGGAAGAAGATTCCCTACGAGTCAGGCATGGTGGCAAAGACTCTCAAACATACAATTCCTCTGGACTATGAGGAAGTAACGGATATCGCTCCTGATATCAAACTGACTTTCCATAATGCAGGTCATATTCTGGGATCAGCTATTTCTCATTTCCATATTGGAGACGGGCTCCATAACGTCGTCTTTACGGGAGACTACAAATATGAGAAGACGCGGCTTTTTGATCCTGCTGTCAATAAGTTTCCAAGAGTCGAAACTGTTGTCAGTGAAGCTACTTATGGGAATTCCAATTCTTTCCAGCCCTTACTTAAGGATGCCGAAAGGCACCTGCAGATGGTGGTTAAGAACACTGTGGAAAGAGGAGGAATTTGCATCATCCCGGCTTTTGCAGTAGGTCGAAGCCAGGAAGTTATGATAGTGCTTGAAGAGTCTATAAGAAAAGGGCTGATTCCTGAAGTCCCGGTCTATCTGGACGGAATGATCTGGGAAGCAACGGCAATTCATGCTACACATCCCGAGTACTTGAACAACGACCTGAGGAAACTGATCTTCCAGAAGGGTCAGAATCCCTTCCTGTCCGAATGCTTCAAGCCCGTCGATTCCCACGACATGCGCCAGAAGATAATTCAGAGCCCTCATCCCTGTGTAATCATCTCGACTTCGGGCATGATGAACGGAGGGCCGGTTATGGACTATTTCAAAGCCTTTGCTGAAGACCCGCGCAATTCTCTGGTGTTTGTAGGGTACCAGGCTGATGGAACAATTGGACGTAGAATCCAGAAAGGATGGAAAGAAATCCCGATGGCAGGAAAAGGTGGAAGCACTGAAATCCTGAAGTTAAACATGGAAGTTCAGGTAGTTGACGGTTTCTCAGGTCACTCCGATAGGAGACAGCTTATGGATTACATCAAAAGGATGCAGCCCCGTCCGGAAAGGGTATTTACCGAGCATGGGGATGAAAAAGCCTGTGTCGACCTGGCAAGTTCGGTTTACAAGAAACTGAAGATTGAGACTCGGGCGCTTACAAACCTTGAAACCGTAAGGTTACTGTGACCCCTACCAGGGGCACAATTCTTTTTTGAAGAAATAATTACATTTTTTCACATCTTGAACCCGTGAGCTGGCTCAAGACTTAGAAGATGTTGCATTAGCTGTCTGTGATCTCCTACCACAAGATCTGCCCTGTCAAGCTGTGAAGGCTCCAGATATGTGGGTATCCCTATACAGTAGATTTCGGCTTTTTTTGCAGCTTCTACGCCCAGAATTGCATTTTCTATTACTATGCACTCTTCCCGCTTCACATTCAGGAGTTCGACAGCTTTAAGAAAAGGATCTGGATAAGGCTTTGAGTTTTTAACATCGTCTCCTGTAATCACAATATCGAATATACCAGGGAAAAGCTGGTCAACGATCTCGTGAACAATAAGATGGTCAGAGCCCGAGACTACTGAGAGAAGGAAACGCGTTTTAAGGACTTCAAGGCATTCTCTCATTCCGTCGAAAGCTTTCAGCTCAAAGACCCGTTTGAATTCTTTCCTGTAGATTGAGGTGATGGTTTCAAAATCATATGCTTCTGGTTCTTTTCTTGCTTTTCGGATAAGCAAAGTAAGGCCGTTTTTGGGATTTGAGCCTTCGATTGCATAAATATCCTGGTCATGGATTTCCATACCCATATCAAAGAAAGCCTTTTTCCAGGCTGCTGCATGGAAGGGCATAGAGTCCACAAGAACGCCATCCATATCAAAAATTAATGCCTTTAACACGATTCTAACTCCAGAGTTGAAACTTAGTGATTGGAATTAAGATTACCAGGGAATGAGATAACTAGAATTTTTTAGTAATTAAGTTAGTCAGGATTACTGAGTTAAAATTTACTTATTTTATCAATTTATCACGTTTCTTATTGATTTAGCACTATTTTTCTGGTTTTGTCATGCTATTAGTTTTTAATGTTCTTCCTAATTGTATTTCCCAAAACATGCACACTGAATAAATTAATTCGAGACCTTCTAAGTAAATAAACTTTAGGAGGGAACCTGGGGCTCATTGCCTGGGAATAATAAACATAGATATATTCATATTATTTAAAAAATATTAACTCAAAAAAAATCAAGCAAGAGCCTCTAAATTCTGGAGCAATACCGAAACAGTTTTTAAGAGGGGAATTCTAGTTAAAAGTAATAATATAAACAGTCCAATTTAATTGCAAGATTCTAATCGAAAGTTTTATCAAAAACGAATGACAGGATGCAGTGTTAGTCCCTGAAGTCAAGCATGGCGTCAAAAGAATGAAGAAACGGAGATATGATATTGCCCTGACTTGGATGATCAGGAGAGCTTTGCTGATGAAAAATAAAACATTCGATAAAAATTATGTTTATGTATATAAACATTTTGGCAGTTCCTCACCCTTCATCTTTGAGAATTAAATGTTAAAAGGAAGTAAAAGAGTGAATATATGAGAGTTATGGGTGACATATTTAAACTTGATAAACAATTTAAGAATATTGTTTAAATAAGTCCGAAATATTTAAGTTCGGCAGAGTACCAACTTATTAAAGATGACGGATGAAAATCTTTGATAGGTTTTAAAGGTTATCGCATAACTCCACTCAGAGTATTGAATGGTATGTGACCCCCGATGTAAAGGGTGGGGAGTCAAATGTAACAATCAGACACAAATCCAGTCGAGGGGATAGAATTGCAATCAATAGTACAGGAAGCAATGAAATTTAGCGAAAAAGAGAAAGAATATCGGAAGAATTCTTCCTCTGATGACGATTTCGAAGAATTCGGACAACCACGAATCATGATTGTTGGATGTGGGGGTGCCGGAAACAACACTGTAAACCGTCTATATAACATGGGAATCGAAGGTGCGGAAACGGTCTGTATTAATACCGATAAGCAGCACCTTGACAATGTAAGAGCTGACAAGAAGATCCTCGTGGGAAAAACTCTCACTCGGGGACTGGGAGCAGGCGGTTACCCCGAGACCGGAAAGAAAGCTGCAGAACTTGCAAGAGGCACACTTGAAGAAGTGTTAAAGGATGTTGACCTGGTTTTCATCACCGCAGGGTTAGGCGGAGGTACCGGAACAGGAGTTGCCCCTGTAGTTGCCGAAGTAGCAAAAGAGCAGGGAGCAATCGTTGTAGGAATGGTCTCTAGCCCTTTCAGAGTTGAGAGAGCTCGGATTTATAAAGCAGAAGAAGGCCTCGAAGACCTGCGTAGGGCAGCTGATACCGTAATTGTTCTTGATAATAACAGGCTGCTTAATTACGTGCCAAACCTCCCTATAGATCAGGCTTTTTCCGTAATGGACCAGCTAATTGCCGAAACCGTAAAGGGAATTACAGAGACCATCACAGTGCCCTCCCTGATAAATCTTGACTATGCAGATATCAGGACTATCATGAGTTGTGGCGGGGTTGCAGTTATGCTTGTAGGTGAGTCAAAAAACCAGGACAAGAGTACTGAAGTAGTGCGGACTGCCTTAAACCACCCCCTGCTTGATGTTGATTACAAGGGCGCAACCGGGAGCCTTGTCCATGTAACCGGCGGGCCTGACCTGAGCCTTAAAGAAGCCGAGGAGATCGCATCCATGCTGACCTATGAACTTTCTCCAAGTGCAAATGTCATCTGGGGCGCAAGGATCAGAGAGGACTATGAAGGTAAGGTCAGGGTAATGGCTATAATGACAGGTGTGCAGTCTGCCCAGATTCTGGGCCCTCATGCAGAATCTGGAATTCTAGAGTCCAGACCCGAAGCTGACCCCATGAAGGAAAGAAGATTCGGAAGAATGACGACAGACCGATTAAGGAATTCTTCAGGATCCCTTAGAAAGAAGCATGACGAGTCAATCATTGATTTTATAAATTAAATAAGGCTCAGGTAAAAGTCCGGATTCTTAAAGTTGAAATATTCGGGCTTTTCATTTTCTTATACTTTTTTGCCGAGGCATTTCAAACAGATACTCTTTTTTATTAGTGCTTCTATCTAAAAAACATGAAGATTTTGGTTGCAACAGGGCGGCTTGCGGAAAATACCGTTAGAAAAGCAATCGGGGTAAAAGCCGATATCCTCGTAGCCGATATTGATATTGCTGCCTTCATCACCCCTAAAAAACTGATTAAAGCGTTTCAGGAAGCCGGGCTTTCGAAAGTTTATGGCCTTATTCTGATTCCAGGGCTTGTAGCAGGAGATTTTTCAAAAGCTTCTGAAGAACTGGAGTGTAAAATCCGGCTTGGACCAAAGCATGCTTATGATCTTGGCTTTGTGCTCTCCTTTGCCGGAAAAATTGAGTTTTCCGAAAAAGTCCCGGCATGTGAACTCCTTGCTGATGTTCGAAAAGAAATGGCTCTCGAGTTAATAAGGAAAAACGAAGATGAAGCTTCCTCCTCCATTACACTCAGAGGTGTAAAACTCGGAGGAAAGGCTCGCATGAAGGTTATGGGAGAAATTGTAGGGGCCATGGAAATGGATGATCCTACGCTCCAGATAAAAATAGAAGCTTTTATCGCCCGTGGGGCAGATATAATCGATCTTGGGGCTACGCTTAATACCCTACCGGAGCAGGCTAAAAGAGCTGTATCACTTGCAAAAACCATTACAGAGACTCCAGTAAGCATAGATACCCTTGACCCTGAACTGATAAAAGAAGGAGTAGAAGCAGGAGCAGACCTTGTTCTGAGTCTCAATAGCACGAATCTTGAGACTGCAGGTCCGATCGTTGCCAGGGCAGGAATTGCAGCCGTTATAATCCCGGATGAGGAAAGAAGTCTGGAAAGCCTTGTCAGGAATGTCGAAGCTGCCCGCAGGCTTGGAATTGAGAAACTCATAGCCGATCCTGTGCTTGATCCTGTGGGTCACAATATAACTGAATCCATTGTACGCTTTCATGAGTTTCACAGGATATACCCTGAGGTTCCCGTGTTCTTAGGAGTTGGCAATGTCACTGAGCTTATGGATGTGGATACCATAGGAGTCAATGCCACACTCTGTGGAATCGGAGTAGAGGTCGGAGCAAGCATCCTTTTCACTCCCGAGTTCAGTGACAAGGCGCAGGGTTCGATTCTGGAACTGAAAAGGGCTTCCGAGATGATGATGCTCTCTGGTATAAGAGAAAGCTCACCAAAAGACCTCGGGCTTGATCTCCTCTGCATTAAAGAAAAACGCAGGCGTCCGGATTCTCCCGTCCCGAAAAATGCGATTCAAGCCAGGCCTTCGAAAGGCTGGCGTGTAGACCCTGCAGGCCCTATCCGCATCCGTACAGTACCGGACAGAATAAGTGGAAAAGGCGGATTGATTGTAGCCGAACACGAGAAAGCTTCAGTAGTGGGAAAAAACGCCAGTGAAGTTATGAACACGCTGCTTGAACTGGAACTCGTCTCCCGTTTGGACCATGCCGCATATCTGGGAAGGGAACTGGAAAAAGCCGAACTTGCCCTGCAGTTTAACAGAAGCTATGCCCAGGACGATGCGTTCTGAGTACAAAGAACACAGACAAAATAGAGAAGTGAAAGAATGAGACTCGAAGATGAAGATAAACAGGCAATTTTTGAGATTGTGGCAGCTCGCTATTTCACGACGCAGAGCTGGAAATGGATAAACCTTAGGAAGGATCTTAACAAAATACTCAAAGCTTTTGATGAGCTGAATGAACAGTATGCTTCCTACTCTTACGTGAGCAGGGACTGGTACGTGGAAAATATGGGATCCAAGTACATTCATATGTGTAGCACCTGGGAAGAATTTAAAAATCTTGTTGCGTTCTTGAACACTCATGGAAGTGCCTTTAATTTCCTTGTAAATACAGGAAACCGGAAATCTTTTTGCATCGTAAGCGACACAAGGGATTTGAATGAAGCTCAGGCAAGTGCAATTAAAGAAGTCCAGAAACTCGGGTACAACACATTTATATTCCTGGCCACAGTCCCGGATGAAATAGAGTTCCAGCTACTACAGGTAAGGGGAGTTAACTGAGATCTCCCGATCTATTTAAGCTTTGACCTGGCTGTTTCCTATTTCGATCGGAAAAGCACAGAAAATTATTTTTGTCCGTTTAATTCTTCCATTCTTTCTGTTTTTAAGTGACCAATCTAGCTTCTGATCACGAAAACAATTCTTAATAATCTAGGATTAAGAATTAACTTTCAGTGCTAAGAATTAAAATGGGTTTTGGGGCCATCTCTTCTTTATTTTTTTCTATCAATATGCGG
>DATMYS010000233.1:0-2585 GCA_035560835.1 Methanosarcina sp. | reverse complement strand
TGGACAGGTTGGAAGCAATGAGCTCAAACTTTAAAGGCCTCATGGCTTCGAAAACTCTGTCCTGTACGGCGTCGCTGGTCATGAGGAAGAGCGCTGAGGTACCTTCAGTCACTTTGCTTCGTACTGATTTGATAAACTCTTCACTGATACCAATATCGGTCATTGAGCCTGTAAGTGCCCCCATAGCAGCCCCAACTACCATCCCAAATATCGGGACAAGAAAGATCAAACCAAATAGCATGCCCCAAAAAGCGCCGCTCAGCGCCCCTGCCCCTGCTAAATCATGCAACTGTTTGATCTTTGGCTTCTTTTTCCCCTGAGGCCAGGTGACTATGGCTGCATCGTGAAGGTTTAGCAGACTCTGCTTGTTCAAATCCTTTACCACATCAAGTGCTTTATCTGCGCCATCGGCGGTTTCAAATTTCAAAACTGTTAAAGTTGCCATTACTCAAACCTCCTTCTTTATTTACGAATTCGATTTGCCGTTATAATTGCCGTTATAATTTGCCGTTATTTTCATGTTCTGGGATTTATGCGGGACTGTTAGCCCGGTTATTTCCTGCTCAGCAAAGCTGTGGCTTTACTTCCCGGCAGGTAATATTGTTAAGGCATCAGGCGTTTTTTTCGGCATTGTGGAAGACACTGCAAGTTTGCAGAAGACCTTCAAGAAAAGGGAAAGTTCAAAGCTACCTCATCCAGTGTTTAATCGCAGCTTTGCTGTCAAATGGAGATTTTGTGTCCCCTTTCTGGCCCTTACATTGGTCAGAACAGGCAAGCAGAACCTTGCCAGTTGTCTACCCCATGAGCCCTGGAAAGCAGTGCACAGGCTTCCCTTTGCCAATTTTGAGAATATTTCCCCCTTCTCACTCCTTGCAGACCGTGATCCCAATACACAGGCAAGGATTCGGCAAGCCGATGAATTTAGCAAGCTAATATTATATTGCTATTTTTATTATATATTGTATCCGGCTGTACATATTTTATCGGGTATTTCTATAAAATTTGAGATGAGTTCTTTCACTCTTTACTTCCACCTGATTCCATTAATTTTGCCAGCCAGCGTGTATCATCAGAACTTTCCAGAATCATTTTTACAACCATTGTAAGAGGTATGGCTATAAGTGCACCTGAGCCGCCCAGGACATAACCCCAGTAAAATAGTGACAGAAACACTATGGAAGGAGATAACTTAAGGCTCTTTCCTGCAAGAGACGGAAAAAGAACATTCTCTATAAGCACGTTTATCAGCCATATCCCGGCAAGCACTGCAATAGCTCCTATGGCCCCGTATTTAAATAGTGCAAGCAGTACAGGTGGAACAGCTGCGAGGAAAAAGCCCAGATAAGGAATATAACCCAGCAGGAAAGTCAGGAAACCCCAGAGAATTGCAAAATCTATTCTTCCGGTAAGGAGCAGTATCGCCGTTCCGATGCCCCCTATCAAATTGGTTTCAGTCCTTATGAGGATAAAATCTACCAGACTTTTGCCAAATTCGCGAACCCGCAAAAGAAGGACTGGTTGATCTTCAATTTCTCTTTCCATCTTTTTTGGCGCACCTGCAGCATCCAGAAGTAAAAATGCTGTCGTGATAACAATAAGCGCAATTGTTGTTCCGGCATTTAAGGCTCCTGTAAGGATTCCCGCAGTCAAGCCCAGCAGGAATGCTCCTACGTCGCGTAAAATTCCCTCAATGGAAGAATATTGACCTGACGAAGGTAGATACCGCTCAATATTTTCAAAAATACTTGTTAATTGAGTTTGATACCCCGGGATCTGGGTACTGAGCTGGAGTAAGGACTCCGTAACAAGGAGCACTGCAGCAATGGCAAAAACGATAAGGAAAAGAATTGCCAGACCCACACTAATTGTACCAGGAACTTTTTTTCTCTGGAGCCAGTGAACAAGGGGAGAAAATATTAGAAAGGCGAATATCGAGAAAAAAATAGGCACGAGTATGCTTCCAATTTCCCGCATCCCGATAGTCAGGATAACTGCAGCTGTACTGTAAAGTAAAATCCTGGCTGGTATCGACTGATTATCCGTATCCATATATGCCCCAGATGTTCTTTATACCCATTAATCAACATATAGGTTTAAATATAAAAGCTTCTCCGAGAATTATGGTCTGATTAATGGCTATTTTTCCATCCTGTTTTACTCCTGCACTCAAGACTAAAGAAAAATAGAGAATTAAGCCATTACCTTATAGGAAAAGCCAAAAAATTAGATTTTGTTAACCTTGGGTTTGGGGTTCAGAGGGCTGATCCTCAAGAAATTAGGCAAAAATTATCAAGATTTCATATTCCGATTGGAAAAAGTTAGGGTTTTCTAAGGGATTCTGCATTACATGAAAGAAAATGAAAAAGTGATAAGCCTTTCACCCTTAACAGCCATGTTTTAGAGAGGGTTTAAGCTTGGGAGAATTTGGTTTCGGGGAGTCCAATTAACCTCTAAGAAGTCTTAATTATAGGCATTTATGAACAAGGGGCTAAAGGAAAAGAGACAAAATAGCTAACTGAGTTATATAAGTGAAAGCCGTACATATCCAATTTATTTAAGGAAATTCGCTATTATTTATCTGTCTC
>DATMYS010000232.1:0-2780 GCA_035560835.1 Methanosarcina sp. | reverse complement strand
ATCATATACTTTTGAAGAGGTATCAGAAATATGTTGAGGGACACTCTTGAATGAATCATATAAAAGGTTAATAAATAAGCCTAGAGCTATTTCTGAAATAACCATCGTATCCCCGTTGATGTGAAAATCTCTTCTTTACTTCTCAATCAACTCCTTTATGAAACCATCTAAATTAATTCTTTCTATTTTATTCGGGAAAGGCCGCTCTCCTGCGTCAAGCGTGACAAAAAAGATTCAGTATGGCGAATAAGGTTGTACGGGTTAGAGTGATCTAGAATTCAGTTTTCTTGACCAAAATAACTGCTATAGCCTATAAACCAATCCTCTTGAGCGAAGCGATTATGGTAAGCTCTTTTATAGTCAAAAAAGAAAAGAAGCTCAGAGTGTCGATCTTATTTCTGTTTTACGTAAAATTCAGTTACTTCTTACATGGATCGACAAGGTCTGAACTTTTCATTACCTTATTCTTTAATATGTCACGAGATTGTATCTGACTTTTCTTAAGTGGGTAATGTCATTACTTCTTATACTTTATTGAGACTTTTACTGTACTCGAAGTAACCGCCTTGGTTCCAAATTTACCTGTTGCATACGCAGTGTTGGTTACTGTACCTGCACTGATGTCAGCCTTGGTTATAATATATGTGGCTGTGCCTTTAACACTTGAACCAGGTGCAAGAGTACTACTGCTTATTTTTACAGTGGCTTTGTTGTCTTTAACTGCAATACTACTAACTGGCACATTTCCTGAGTTCTTAACATTGTAGGTGTATGCAATTTTCTGGCCTACAACTTTGTAAGTTGTTGGATTAGCTGTCTTTGTTATTTTTAGGGCTGGCTTCTGTACAGCTTTTACTGTTGCAGTTACGTTATTCGAAGTAACTGTCTTAGTTCCAAACTTACCTGTCGCATATGCAGAGTTAGTTATTGAACCTGCACTGATGTCAGCTTTGGTTATAGTATATGTGGCCGTACCTTTAACACTTGAACCGGGTGCAAGAGTACTACTGCTTATTTTTACAGTGGCTTTGTTGTCTTTAACCGCAATACTACTAACTGGCACATTTCCTGAGTTGATAACATTATAAGTATATGCAATTTTCTGGCCCACAGTACTGTAAGTTGTCGGATTGGCTGTCTTTGTTATTTTCAGAGATGGGCTCTGCTTATCAGTATAAGTGAAGGCCTTGATGCAGACATTTGTATTTGCTGTTATTGACGTCATATCATACCATGTACTGCCATCACAACTGACAAAACTTTCACTGGAATTTGCTATTGCTTTACTACTATGGCCCTCTATCGGCGTTTCTACGGCAATTGGATAATTCAAATCAGGTGTAGTAAGCTTTAGGACTACGGAAAACTTTTGACCGGCTTTGAGTGGAATTCCGGTACTCAATTTAACAGTATGGTAGCCTGCAGTAGAAATTGTTCCGCTCTGAGTAAGAACTGGAGTATTACTAATCGGGCCAGAAGTCGGATTGGCGTATATATAAATTTGATATTTGGAACTTGAGTCTGTTGCATAGAAACTTACTGCTTTAAGGTTTTCGTTAGATTTTGCAGTAAAGACATTTGCACCCCAGCAAGTGGGGTTGTTGCATCCAACAGAACTAGTCCATCCAAGAGGATCGTATTGGTAGATATTATTATAATTATCTTTACTTTCAGCTGTGAAAACGGTGTTTTCTTCTCCTATTCTTGAGTCGTAATAAGAAACATAGAAATATCCTTTTTCACCAAACGCTGTACCCCAACTATTTTTTACGATAAAGGCTCCGTTTCCGGGAGGAACATGGGTAAAGTTACTCTTACTATACGAATCGTCCCAGCCTACAATGTCCACTCCATGGTTAGAAGCTGAAGACCCATTATAGTAAAAACTATGTTTAGCAGTAGAATAATAATTGTAAAAGTCGTCGGGGATGTATAAGCCTGTCTCGACTGCTCCGTATTTCTTAATTGCAGATTTTATTTCATTGTTGTCTAGAGACCCCTGCCTGCTCGAAAGGAAATAAACATCTTGTACATGTTTATATACAGGAAGTCCAAGTTCATCTGGTGAATATTTTGATGAATCACTATAAGGGTCATCGCTTTCCCTCACTGCTCCACTCCACCGGGCTAGGTAGGCAGTTGACATAAACTCGGTTCCTCCTTCGGAATAATCAAACCCTTCTGGCGCAGCATTGGAAAGCACGTTTTTCATATTATTTTCTGAAAAATCCCATTTTCCTCCTGGCATTAAATATGATTCCAGAGATCCATAAGCTGCAAATGCCCAGCAAGCTCCTGCATTGCCCTGATCTTTCACGGAAGTTACTTTATTCAGAGTTCGCAGGTCATATTTAGATGGAAAAGATGCTTGAATGGTAGAAATGTGGCTTAGATGACTAAGATCCACAGGTGATGGCACAAGACCTGTTGTGTAGCCATTTATGGATAATTTTTGAGATTGTTTGTTCTTTTGGTAGTTGGTAAAATCAGGATTTTCTGGCGCCTGGTAAAATTTTGACGAGGCTCCAGTCTGAATTACAGCACTACTCTGAGAATCTAATGACTTGTTTTTTTCTGAAACTCCAGTATCTGCCACTGCTATCGATGTGCCTATAATCAAAGAAATGATCAATAATCCGCTTAGGACTATTAATTTTCTTTTTATATTTTCATTGTTTTTTGTATTGGATTTTTTGTTCATGCTAATCTCCTGTTTTCTTCCATAGCCCCCCCTTCCAGAGATATGTGTTTTTTTATTTATCATATTTGATAAAAATATG
>DATMYS010000231.1:0-2216 GCA_035560835.1 Methanosarcina sp. | reverse complement strand
CTGTCATTCCTTCGAGAATATTAATTTAAAGTCTTTTCGTTTTATAAGAGTCAAGAAAATATTTAAACACAAATAAAAAAATATTTCAAAAGATTTTGAAGACCATATTTATCAGGTAAAAAATTAATTACCTTATTGAGTAGGTAACTCCTTTACCTGAGTATGAAATCGAACCCCTCGTCCGCAGCAATCTGTTTGAGGTACTTTTCGATATGATTTCCTTCCTTTTTTGAAAAACCTGCATCACGGGCAAGCTTATCGAGTACCTTTTGAACTCCTGTCCCGTACTGGATTGCTTTCTTTTCTTTCCAGAGAAGTTCCGAGGGGAGCAGGCCGTCTGCAGCTCTTCTCAAAATGTATTTTCTTATATAGAGACCGTCTCTTTTAAGGACTTTAAGCTCAGGGCTGATTGCAAGTCCTGTTCTTATTACTTCCTTATCCAGGAAAGGCACCCTGAGCTCCACAGAGTTGGCCATGGTAACCATATCGTCTCTCTCAAGGTTTATAGTTGAGATGTTTTCAAGATCTGAGTGGATCGCTCTGTCAAGTACCTCAGGCCCCTTTTCAAGGAAGCCTTCGTGCCTGCTGTAGCCTCCGAAAAGTTCATCTGCGCCCTGACCCGTGAGAAGGACTCGTTTTCCGTCTTTTTTTGCAGTTTTCGCAACAAAGTAGAGTGGAAGCCCAATTGCAATTTTCATAGGGTCCGTCGACTCCGTCGAATAGATCACATCTGGGATTGCAGTCTCGATTTCTTCGGGAGAAAGGAGACAGGTCTTGAGTGAATCCCTCATGCCAGCAGCTTCAGCTGCACGCTGAGCCTGGTCAAGATCATGGGAGGTCGGAAGCCCCACGGCATAAAGGGAGATTGAAGCATCAATATTTTTTGCAAGGGCCGCTAAAAAGGTACTGTCAATGCCTCCTGAAAATGCAATTCCTGAAGTTCTTGTAAGCCTCATCTCCACAGCTTTTTCAAGGGCCGCCTTCAGGCGGGAAGCGGCCTCATTCTCTTCTGAGATTCTTTCTTGCGGAGGCTCAATCGTAAGGGATTTTTCTTCAAATCTTCCATCCCTTATATCGAAAACCATGACTTTGCCAGGCGGGAAAGATTTAATCTGGTTCCTCTGGCTGGAAAAAGCTTTTTTTTCGGAGGCAAAGGAGATTTTAGGCTTTGTTATCCCTTTTTGCAGGGAATAGAAAAGAGGTTTGATTCCAACAGGATCTCTGGCGAGTACAAGCTCGTTATCCAGGGCATAGGCCAGAGCGTAATCTCCATTTACTCTGGAGAGTACGGAAAAGATCGCATTTGTAGGCGTTTCTCCTTCCTTTATCTTTGTCTCTATGAGGGCAAAAAGCACTTCGGTGTCTGAATCAGTTTTTATACCCTGCTCGGCTGCAAGTTCCCTAAAATTGAAGATTTCCCCGTTTAGTACAAGAGCCCCTTTTCCAACCAGAGGCTGGGGCATATTACCTGTGATTTTAAGCAGAGTATTTCCTATACTCAGTCCTTCGGCCTCATAAGTTCCGCAAGCATCGGGTCCTCTGTGCCTAAGGGCTACAAGCATTCTTTTTACGTCTTCATTTGTATCAGGAGTTCCTGCTACTCCTGCTATTCCGCACATGTTTACTCCTTTTTTGTTATCTTCGTCGTATACACGCACTCTATCTCTATTTATCATTTTTCCATTTAGAAAGAGCATACAGAATCCGAGATAGTAAAAATAGTGAACTTAAGAGTATTAAAAATTGCAAGTTTAAGAATTGTTGGAGTTACTAATTCAAGAATAGTCAGAATCACTGATTTGAGAGTAGTCAGAATGAATCACTGATTCAAGAATAGTCAGAATTACAATTTAAAAAAGAAATGCCCGTTTTTTCAGTTTTTAGGTTTTGGCCTTTGTCCTAACCTCATCCGGAGACTCTTCCATTACTATTTCTATTGCATATACCGGATCTCCTTTCAGGGCAGCAAAAGGGTTTATTGCGCTTTTCTCGTCCCCTATCCAGATTGAGTTTGCGCAGAAAATACAGCAGCAGCGAGTCAGATAGAAGTTATTCTTAGGCTTGTAGGCACTGCAGCAGTTACTTCCTCGCAGGACTCCGTATTTGCAGAGGACAAGCTGCCTTGTAAGGTGCAAATCCTATTCAAGGCTGTATTGGTTCTGGCTATTCGGCTTATTGAAGTCCAGAATTTCACCCCATTTTATATTGGTTTATAT
>DATMYS010000230.1:0-2275 GCA_035560835.1 Methanosarcina sp. | reverse complement strand
GATTACATAAACATAACGCATTATTTTTTCACTGTTAACATTTAAAGTAAAGTCAAGTTTATATAACGAATTCGCTTAATCAGTGCTTTAATCTCGTCCTGTTTATACTGACTCGATGTGTTATAGTGATTTATCTTATTATTGACTCGTCGTGGTATATTGATTCGTTTATATAATAATTCTCTTTATTATCCTGGTTACAGCGCTTTTACCACATTCACAACTTTTATAATATCGTCAATTATCACATCTGCGGCTTCTCTTAGTTCTTCGGGTCTTTTGTCTCCCTGCTGCGTTGTCATTATCCCTACATCTGCTGCCCTGAACGCCAGTATGTCATTGATTCCATCCCCTACCATAACTACTTTTTCATATTTTTGT
Organism: Methanosarcina sp.; assembly: GCA_035560835.1. Classification (GTDB taxonomy): domain Archaea; phylum Halobacteriota; class Methanosarcinia; order Methanosarcinales; family Methanosarcinaceae; genus Methanosarcina. Next base: position 1,894 of record DATMYS010000230.1, on the reverse strand, counting down.
TTTAGCTCAAGCACTACTTTTTCCTTCATCAAGGTGTTTGAAAAGGCAAAGACTCTTTCCTGGGGAATATTTAGGAACTCAGCCAGCTGCATGAGAGCAAATAAACTATCTCCGGATGCTATATACGTATCCACTTTCATGGAATGGAGAGTCTGAATTGTTTGTAGAGTGGTACTGAATACATGCCCACCTGTGCTAAGCACATACGGCACGCTTCTCGCTTGTGAGTCAACTATCAGGCCTGCTGCCAGGTAAAAAACATTTGGACAGTGGGATGTAACTGCTTCCAGCACATCATGTACGTCGCCCATTCTTGGGGATGTTCCCTTTATGATATCACATGCAATTTCCGGAGTAAACTTTCCTTTTGAACAGCTTATACCTATTGAAACTCTGTACTCTCTTATAAACTCAAACAGAAGCATATCTTTTCTTGAGCGAAGTAGTATGTCACTTCCGGCATTCAGAACTACAAGCCCGCACCCATTCTTTTGCGCGACAATAGCAGTGCTCTCTATATTTTCAAGCATATTTCCGGTACTGGCTTCCTTTGCAACCCTGTACATATGTAGAAGGGTCCCGGCACTGTCAAAGACCACTGCAATTCTTTTGGACATATCAAGTGATTAAGCTGTTAAATAAAAAAATCTTTGCGAAAATCTGGAAATAAAATAAAAATATATAAAAGTAAAAATGTGTGAAGAAAAGTTAATTTCACAGGATTGAAGCCCCTGAGATCAGGACACCAACAAAGAACCCCAGAATTACTCCGGAATTCAAAAATGGAAGCCCGGCCTGTGGTTTTCCTTTCATCACCTGGATGGAAAGGACTACGTGCCCTATAAGCGTGCCCAGTATGGCCCCGAGAATTGGATAGAGATTGTTACTTTTCATGAAGACGCTTGCTGAGACTACCAGCAGGGTAGGCATAACCGCATCTCCGAGCCCCATGAAAAAAGCCTCATGCTTTTCTCCCTTTTTGAAATCTTCCTTTATGAAAGAATATTTCAGATGTTTTGGAATTACGAACATGATTGGAAGTTTCATATCCATTATCCCCTCGGCCATATCTACCATATGCTTTGTTTTGTATACCGAGATGGCATCGTATATTGCAAGAAGCAGCAGGAGCACTATTATGGGGACGATTGAAAGGGAAATTCCTATCAGGGCACTGACCCCGGCTGAAATACAAACCCCCACAATGTCAACTACGTACCATTCTGGATATTTATAGAGCAGCACTGTTATTCCTGTAGATAGCACAGATGAAGCAATGGCTTCAAATCCTGAAAGAGGCGGAAGAAGGGTAAACAGGGCGAAGAATACGTAATAGAGAGTGCTTATTATGGCCAGGTAAATAGAGAGGCTGATTACCCACTTCATATTCTTCTTTAGTGTTATCAGGACAAAAAGAGTGAAACCCAGGATGATTACGATATAATATATAGAATTGGACACCTGGGTTGGGTCTTCAAAAGCCTGCATTCCATTAACTTCCATTGGTGTGGACAAAAAGAGTGCAAGAATCTGCACTATAAGGATTAGTCCTCCCATGGAAATAATGGGTAAATAATCTTTAATTGATTGTTCGATGGAACTCAAGTGCTAAACTCCTTAATTCTTAACAGTATGCCTTTTCTATTCCTTTATATATTTACTGTATTTCCACCTCCGATTCTTCTTGACTATTTATATATAACTTTACCTGAGAGCATCTCATTTTTTCTTCTAATATTTTAAAATAGAGAATTTTTCCGTGAAAAGATTCTAGAATATCTCTGAGACATTGGCTCTTTCTTCGGAGCGTCGATAACAGAAAGTGAAAAGATGATACCATAAACAAATAGCTTGTGAAAAAAGTATGTTCACATCTCTTTAAAAGTAGTAGATG
>DATMYS010000229.1:0-5063 GCA_035560835.1 Methanosarcina sp. | reverse complement strand
AGCACAATATACATTGTAGTCAGATATACGTTTTAGACAGTTAAAAATTTACTGCTATTGATTTTTCAGTTCAACCGCGTAAGTCCTACTAATATAATTAAACTACTTAGCTAACTAAAAGATGTCTTTTATCATGGGCGTTTATTGTACTTGATTTTGCATCTCAAGCGGTTAAATCCTATTTTATGAGCTCATTCCAAAACCAGCTTTATACTCGAGATTGATAAGAGTTTCAGAGCTATTTCCCGTGATTAGAAACTCATTGATTATTCTTAATTCCAGATTAGAAGAAGCGATAAAGAAAAACAGATTCATGGGGCTGTCCTTGGAAATCTGAGGTTAGCATACAGTCATCTGGGCGAACCAAGAAAAGTAATTGAGTTTTTGAAGCAATCCTTTGCTATAGGAAAAGCGATTGAGGACCCGAGAATAATTAACTTTTGTGAGAAAAAATTGAAAGAGCTTGATGGGATTGAAGACAATGAAAATTCAAGTTGTCCTCCAGCTTCAAAAACTCTGTTTCAGACTATCGCCAGCAAGCCGAAGTTCAAAAAGTAATATTTTATAAAAAAACAGATTTCATTCTTCAAACTTAGAAGATCAATGAATGCCTGTAAACTACAATTCAAGCACTGACAATTTTTATAGGACTTACGCAGTTGAACTAAAAAATCAACAGCATTAGACCGTTAACTGTATAAACTGTAAATTTAAACCACAGTGTTTGATGCACTTGATTTTGGATATCAAGTGCGTAAGTCCTATTTTATATCAAGATGGAAATCGAACCAAAATCCGTAAACCAAAAGCTATTATATAAATAGCCACAAACCTTAACTGTTATTTTACCTGATTTTAGATTCTTATCAATTATATTTTTGCTCAACCAGTAAAGGTGGAACTATGCCTCACATAATGGAATTGCTTGGAAAAACAAGAGTCGTTATAAAAGATGGAAAGGTTATCGAAGTCGGAGAGCCTGAAGTCAAATGGTGCCCCCTATTTGCCAAGATACGTGGGATCCAGAAGATCACCCCTGAAGAAGTCAAGAAGAATATGGAATTCAGGATTAGCGATTTCGGGATGTTTACCGATAAGCGCCGGCTGGAACTCGAGGACTTTGTAGGATTTGGAGCATCCGAAGTTATGATGACCGGCCTGAGCCGGGGTTTACTTGATACAACCGTAACCGCCTGTGAAGGCGCAGGAACTGTAATTTCTAATAACCCTACCCTTGTTCAGGGCATAGGCGGCAGGATGTCCGGCCTGGTCGAAACTGAACCTATCGAAGGCATTATTAACGGGATTCAGGAACGCGGTGGAATAGTGCTTGACCCTTCAACTGCAAAAATGGACCCTGTTGCAGGCGTTAAAAAGGCAGCCGAACTCGGCTACAAAAAGATTGCAGTAACCGCGGCTTTCGCTGAAACCGCAAAAGAATTACGGAAGCTTGAAGCCGAACTCGGGCTTAATTTGATAGTAATTGGCGTACATGTAACAGGTTTAAACAGGGAAGAAGCTCAGAGCCTGGTGGAAAATTCAGACATTGTGACCAGCTGCGCTTCAAAGCCTATAAGAGACCTCGTAAAGCCTCTTGCTCAGGTAGGAACTGCAGTTCCGCTTTTTGCCCTTACCCAGAAAGGAAAGGAGCTAGTGATCGAGAGGGCAAAGGACATCAAAACCCCGATTCTGATCAATACCATGGCTCTGCCTGTGCTGCCTGAAAACAAGCAGCCAAGAGAATTGAAGTAAAAAGAGTGAAAACAAAACAGAAACCGTTACTACTTTTTTACTTTAACTTTTTTAACCCTTTTTTAACTTTTTATATTTTTTCTTCACTTTTATAATCCTCTTCTTAGGTTTTTATCTGATTCATTTCCTGTTTGTTTAAACAATTCTTGCAATTGGCTGAACTTAAAACCGAGTTTCTCCGGCTTAGAGACTGATCCAGAGCACTAACAGAAGATGAATTCCTGCAAACGCAGGCACGAGGAACTTGAACGTGGGCTTCCGGGTTTTATGCCTGAAATACTGCATCCCGAGAAGTGCACCGACCGGTCCGAGAAGGGAAGCAATCAACAGACTCTGTTCAGAAATTCTCCACTTATCGTTTCTTGCTTTGAACTTATCTACTCCGTACAGGACATAAGAAGCAGCATTAATAAGAGCATAAATAATAGGAAAAAGAAAACGTACAATCTCTGCCATAGGAAAGAGTTCTCCTTATTAATAATTAAAGGCTGTGGATTTTACTCGATTATACTAATTTGATAAAGATCAATATAATTAAAGTATTAAAGCTGCAAATAAGTGGCTGCCCAGAAATATAGCCAGATAAAATGCGTCTGATAGTATTTGGAATAAAATTTTCGAATGAGAATGTCTGGAATAGAGGATTTTAAATGAGTACAGTCCGGAATGAAGATAAATCATGGAAAAAAAACGAGAGCAGTGTCCACAGAAGTCTGCTATCTCCCCCACCCCTGGTCTTAAAAGCAGGCCGCTACTTTCCAACGCTAATCCTTACGGGACTGGCTGTTAACCTTATTCTTCCGCAGCTTGCTTCGGTTGAAGCATCTGCCCATGTTATCAAGACAATGGTTCCATGGGCTGTGCTACTAGCTGCCCTTGGCCAGGGTATCAGTTACCTGGGAGCCGGTTACCTTATAAATTCAATTGTGGCAAGAGTAAACCAGACTATCCCCATATTAAAGGGAGTTATAATAACACTTGCAGCTTCAAGTATAGGCATGCTGGCAGGAGGCCCTTTCGGGAATGCTGCAGCAACTTATCAATGGGTACGCAAATATGGTGTCAACGCCGAAGGTGCAGGGCTTGCAGGCACACTGCCGACGATTTTCAACAATACGATCTTAACGGCGCTGGCTGTAGCCGGAATTCTACACCTGCTGATAGCCCACAGACTTTCTTCGGTGCAGTTTTTTGCCTTTATTCTAATCCTCACCTTACTTTGCCTGGGATTTGCAGTAATACATTGGGGGCTAAAAAACCGTGCAGGCTTAACACTTATTATTGTCAGGATAACGGCTTACTTTGCCCGGCTCTTGCATAAGTCCTACACTCCTGCTCCAACCCAGGCTTCAGTAAGCCGAATTTTTGCAGCCCTTGAAACTTTAAGCAACGGAGGCTGGCAGCGCCCACTTCTTGGAGCTGTGATTTTTACGAGTTGTGATATGCTGACCCTTTATTTCTTCTTCATAGCCGCAGGGTTTCCTGTAGGGCTTGAGATCCTGGTCGTTGGTTATGGGCTCCCTATTCTCTTAGGAAAAATAGCCTTTCTCCTGCCAGGTGGAATAGGCGTTGTGGAGAGCACGATGGCTGCCCTCTATACAGGTCTGGGAGTGCCTGGCTCAATTGCGGTTGTTGTTGTACTCAGCTACAGGGTATTTTCTTTCTGGATTCCAACGCTGCTAGGATTCCCAATAGCTTTTTATCTGCAGAGAGCAGGAAGTTACAACAAGTAGCGTCGATTTAAGTTATGTTAGTTTGCAGATCTCATTGTTGTATCCTGAAATGATTTCTCAGATTCAAGAAACATTTGAAAGTTCAATATACGATGCAACAACAGGCGACGCAAAAGTAAAACTCTGAGTAAACTCCAATTTCATCTTTGTACTTTAGAACGATCATGTAAAAGAAATAAATCAGAAGTTGAAGTAAAATAGTAGGTCACATGCATACGATATATAATTGCAATAAAAAATTAAAAAAGAGAAATAATTTTGGGAAAAACAAAGTTGGCACTAAGAAACCTTCTAACATTTAAGTGCTTTAAAGCACCAGTCATGTAATAATGGATGACCAAATTATTTGCAGCAGGGAAAATGAAGGTTAAAACTACCTTAATGATGTTGCCTGCTCATAGGAAATGATGGCTGACCTTTAAAAGAATCACGTTAAATATGTTGCACAGGCATTCTCCGATTCCCAGGCTGTAACACTGGTAACCCTGATTTCTGGATCTTTTAGCATGGTTTGAAGGGAGTTTGCGATGTACTGGGCAATATTTTCCGAAGATGGCGGATTGCTGTCATTAAAGTAATCGAGCTCATTTAAAAAGTTATGATCCAGCCTTGTCATGATTTCGGATACATTCTGTTTTAATTCTCCAAAGTCCACCAGTACTCCGGCTTCATTGAGTTTTTCTCCAGCCACACAAACTTCGACCTTCCAGTTATGTCCGTGAAGGTTTTCACACTTTTTGGCCACCATCTTGAGCTGATGGGCTGCTGCAAAATGGGTAACAACTTTTAACTCAAACATAGCTATTAAATCTCCTCGCTGAGCCTAAAATATTGTTTCTTGTTAAATAGTTTTCCAAATTTGTCGATATGTACGAAAGTAGAGTATTTTCATAGATTTCCACGAACTTTTATGGAGCGTATCGGAGGCTTGAGAAAACATAATAAAAAGAGACCTTTGGAGTTTCAAAAACCCTGGAGTACTTGAAACAAAAGTGGAAAATCAAACTGCTTGCAACCACTCAAACCTAAACAGGCTGTCCGAAAATTTGTTTTAGGGCAAAAACTAGTAAAAAAATAAGGCATCTAAAGTCTCAAAATCAAAAAAAAAGAATTTGATTGTTAAACTAACAGTAATTTTCGGACAGCCTGTAAAGAGGGGTACTCGTGACACTTCACACTCCAGATGTAATAAAGAGAGGTCTATGAAATCATTAGAAAATAGTTATCAGAAATTTCAAATCTCTTATAGGGTGCGGACAATATTGGATAAAATCGCAATTCTCGTGCAGTTGTTCATTGTTATCGAAGACATAAGCCCTATTACCTTTCCTGCCTGCAGGACAGGAGTACCACTATCCTCTGGCTTTGGCATATAAACGCAATGGAAGCCCAGGAAAAGCAGTGAAGCTCCGGCATTAACCACCCTGCAGATGGATAGTACGAGTATTCTTAATAAGCACAGCCAACTCCAATTTTCATTCGATGTTTGACAGAGAAGACCAGAAAATTGGATTTTATCCTGAGATTCAGAGGATTGATTCTTGAGAAATCAGGCAAAAAACTGGATAAATTTAATAA
>DATMYS010000228.1:0-6441 GCA_035560835.1 Methanosarcina sp. | reverse complement strand
TTATATTACTTTCTCTCTTTATTAAAACAGAGAACACGGACTTTTAAGGAAAAAGTTCTTTTCATCTTCTCGGCCCAGATTTTTCTTTCTGCTTCAGATTTTTCTCTCTTATTCTGCACCCAAGACCGCAAAGGAGTGATGTGACATCAGCTTCGATAGAATTAGCATCACAATCCCCAAAAACCGTTATCCTGTAAGTAACTCCTAGCCTTTTTGCTTCTTCTCTTTCTTTTTCAGTTTCTCCCAGGTTAAATTCTTCATAATCTTCCCCTTTATAATTTCCCCAATTAATCCTTTTGTGATTTCCCTGATTAGTCCCTCTATAGATATCACTTATTTCGCAGGCTGCAAGCTGTTTGTTAGTATTTATAGCATTAAGGATAACTGAAGGATCAGCCCCTTCAGGGATAAGGACTGAAATATCCCTTGTAGAATGCTCAAGGTTTTCTTTTCTCCATTCCCAAAATTCGGATTCCGAAAGCATGCGAAGATTTTCAAGCTTGAGTTTTACAAACTTGTTTTTTATATGGGGGGAAGTGCCTTTTGATACCAGCTTTGTAAGAACAATCTCATCCGGACCTGCCTTTTCCAGGGTACCTACATGGATTTTTCCGGAATAAAAATGGGAAAAGCCACAGACCTTTCCAACAGAGTTCAGAATAGTCTCGTATTCAGTTATTCTGGAATTAATCAGTTTGTCCGATTTACGCAGGGCGTGAGCTGTATCGCCGTACTTCCAAGCAGCAGCTTTCATTTTTTTCACAAAACCCTCTTCATCATGGGCTCGTACCAGCCTTGAGAGCTCTTCACATTCCCTGATAAATGCTTCATGCACCTCCAGAACTCCGGGATTTTCCATCTGGATAAGGGCATACAGATAGGGATTCTGACCAAGAATCCTGCCTACAAAGTCCAGCATTATGTCGTAGACCGGGCTTACGAATTTTCGAGATTTTTTTATATCGAAATCTAATCTGTCAATGGTCGTTCCTATAGTAATATAAGCAAAATGGGTAAGCCCCTGCACAACCGAAACAAGCCTGTCGTGTTCGGCCGCAGTAGTAATTTCAACGTGCGCCCCTCCTTCCTCAAAAAGCTCTCTTATTACTGGGAACCATTTCTCTGAACGCCCCTTTACAGGGACGAGAATAACAGTTTGCCCTCTGATAGTGGGAATTGTTGGACCGAACATTGGGTGTGTGCCGAGAATTTCCACATCTAAAGGGGTGAATTTTTTCATAGCTTCCACAGGCTTTACTTTAATGGAAGTAAAGTCCATAAGAAGACTTCCAGCTTTCATTTTTGGGGCAAATTCCGCAATAGTTTCTTCAGTTACATTGATAGGCACCGAGACTATTACTATATCACTTTCCGGAATAGCTTCTTCGAGATCCGAGGCAAAAGGAACTTCTAATTTTCTTGCAATCTCTGTTTTCCCACCTTTTCCCCAAACTGTAAGTTTGTAGCCCTTTTCTTTGAAAAAACGGGTAAACCACTGCCCCATTTCACCGGTTCCGCCAAGGATCAGAACCTTCGTTTTTTCAGGATTTTGATCCGTGTTGACCTGACTCCCTCGCTCCAGATTAGCACTCAAGCCTGCAAAGCCTCCAGGACCGTTTTTTTCATAAGTTCGACTGGAGGTTCGATTCCGGTCCAGAGCCTGAAAGCTTCAGCTCCCTGATAGACAAGCATTAAGACCCCACTCACGGTCTTTGAGCCTGATGCTTTTGCTTCTTTTAAGAGCCTGGTTTCCAGGGGATTATAAACAATATCAAAAACAGTAAGGCCAGGGTGAAGATCTTCTGCTGTGGCAATCGCTGTATCTATATTCGGGTGCATTCCAAGAGTCGTGGTGTTGATCAGGACATCGGTATCCTGCAACAGGTCTTTTAATCCGGAGAGCCTTCTCCCCGTTACGTCTCCAGAAAGAGCTGCGGCTGAGATCTCTTTTGCAAGCTCAATTGCCCTTCCTTCGGTCCGGTTTACTATTGTGATTTCAGCACCATCGGCTGCAAGCTGAAAAGCAATAGCTCTTGCTGCTCCGCCTGCTCCTGCAACTACGATTTTAGACCCCTTTATTTCCACTGCAGCATTCTCAAGTGCCTGTTTTGCTCCTAATCCGTCGGTATTGTACCCCTTTATTTCTCCGTTTTTCCCAAAAACGATAGTGTTTATAGCTCCTATTTTCTCGGCTAGTGGATCAGGTTTTATGTAATCAAGTTTCAAAGCTGTCTCTTTTAAGGGCACTGTTAGATTGAGCCCTCCAAATCCCATAGCTTCAGCCCCAAGAATCGCTTTTTCCAGTTTTTCGGGTTTCACCCTGAAAGCATGATAGACACAGTCCATCCCAAGAGCTGAAAAAACAGCATTATGCATTGCAGGAGAAAGGGAATGAGCTATAGGGTCTCCAAATACGCCAAAAATTTGCTTCATTCGAGCAGCTCCAATATATTCTTTAATTCATCTACCTTAAATTGTCCGGGAGCGGCAGAAACTGTACTATCAACAGCTGCATATGTCAGAACCGAACCGTAAAAAGGAGCAATTATCCTTGTATGTTTTCCAAGCTTGCCCATTGCGATTGCACATACAGCGCTGCCTGCCTCCCTTGTATCCAGTGCAACTCTTAACAGGTCAAGTACCTCCCTTCTCGAGTGCGGCATAACAGCAAGTTTTGCAATATCCGCCCCTGCAAGAAATGCCTCTTGAAGAATAATTTTCATTTCATGGAAGGCCGGAGTTTTCAAAAAGTCATGGGAAGAAACGATTACGGTTTTTTCGCAGGCTTTTGCCTCTTTTACTACTCGATCTCTAGCTTCTCTCCCGGCAGAGAGCTCGATGTCTACTGCATCTGGTCCGTCTTTCAGGGAAACGAGATTTGCAAGAAGTTCAATTCTATCGGCCTCTTTTCCTTCCCATTTCCCTCCTTCCGTAATTGAGCGATTTGTGAGAATTACTGGAAGTCCGGTTTCGGATTTTACTTTTTGGATTGTTTCTGCAGCTGTTTCCAGGTCCCTGATTCCAAGCAAATCCAGCCGGATTTCGAGAAGGTCAGCCCCCATTTTGGCGGCCTTTCTTGAAGTTTCAAGAGGCTTTTCAAGGATTACTGCGACAACAGCAGCTTTTTCCTCAAGATCAAGATGGCCAATATGAATCATTGCTTACTCCGGTTTTTCTTTTTCCGCTGGTAACCGTTCCTTTTTCAGGTTTTTCTTTTCTGCTGACAATTTTTCCTTTTTAGGAGTTTTTCTTTTCAGGAAATTATTTCTCTATAATCGTCTCTTCGATTTTTTTACCGAAGTGCCTGGCTCCTTCTTCCAGGCGAACCAGAACCTCATCACCTTTCTTGAGTTTGGCGACTGAAATCGGATTTCCGTCTTTTCCAACCAGCTTGATAGTTTCAGCATTTTGAAGGATTGCGCTCAAAGTACGATCGCCTGCTTTTGCTTCAATAAGCATAAGAGGACGGCTTTCAATCTTGACCCTACCTACAAAACCTTCTCTCTGTCTTCCTTTTGAATCTATTATAGTTACCGTATCTCCGGTTCGAAGTTCCGAGAGATAGCGGGTTTTGTCTCCTATTTTTATATAAGAGTGAACTGCACCTGCATTTACCCTGAATGGGCGGGCTGCCACATACGGGCTGTCATCGGATTCGGAATTTACAAGGAACATCCCGCTTGCCTGAGAACCTATGAGCATGCCTTCTCCCTTTTGCATAAGGTTGCATGTGTCCACACAGACCCTGTCTCCCATTCCAAGAGGTTCTACCCGGGTTACAACTGCAGACTCAAGCTCGGTGCTTTCGTTTTCCAGATCCCTTGCAGCCTGAATAGTATCTTTTATTTCCTGGATGTTTCCACTGTCAAGAAGAACGCCATCTGCTCCCGTTTCAAGGGTCTGGAAGGCCAGTCTTGCTTCTTCGGCACTCTTTACCCCGAAAATAATTTTTACTTCATAACGCTGAAGCTCAGCTATCAGGTTTTCCAGAGGGATAACTTTCCAGTCCGTACCCGTCACAATTAGGAAGTCGCAGACCTTTCCCAGCTCGGCTGCGAATTGCTCGTAGCGTTTGTCCCTGATTATAACATACCCGCCAACAGCCACTCCCTTATCTCTGAGAAGGGTTGCTGCATTTATGTCAAGAGAACCCTGAGTCTCAAGGGTTAAGGGTTTAGTCCCATCTCCTTCTCCTCTCTTCCCAACGACAATAATCTCAGCTCCGGATTTATTGTCACGGCCAAAGGTTGCTACTGGGATATTTCCCAGTTCCCTGACTTTTCCGACATCTCCTGGGTTTACAAGCACGCAGTCGGCTCCTGATTCTAGGCCTGTCGTAATTCTTTCTTTCTGTTGTTCCCATCCGCCTTCATCGGCTTTTATCCACACGCTTTTCTTTTTCAAAGGCTTCAACTCCGGTATACTCTCTGTTTTTACTCAGGCCCTTTCCCTCTTTTAACTTCTGTTTCGGGTTCTGGTCTTGCTTTTCAATATCTAGATCTCACTTCAGCTGTTCGAGGGCTTCTTCTACTGGCCTTCTATGATGTACGATTTCGCAAATAGCTCTGGTGAGTCTGACAGGGTCCCTGTGCTGGAAAACATTTCTTCCGATTGCAGCACCTCTGGCTCCAGCTTCAATTGCCCCATCAATCATTTCCAGAAGTTCTAGATCCGTTGAGGTTTTAGGCCCTCCTGCAATAACTACAGGTACAGGGCAGCCTCTGACAACGTCTCTAAAGCTATCAGGGTCTCCGGTGTATACTGTTTTTACAACATCAGCCCCGAGCTCGGCTCCGATCCTTGCAGCGTGCGCCACATTTACGGGGTCATGCGGATTAGTGATCTTTTTACCTCTGGGGTACATCATAGTAAGAAGAGGCATGCCCCATTCCGTACAGTCTCTGGAAATTTTCCCGAGCTGCTCAAGCTGGTCAGTTTCGGTTTCAGAGCCTATATTGACGTGCATGGAAACAGCATCGGCTCCCATCTTGATTACTTCCTCTACTGTACAGACCTGCACTTTGGCATTGGGGTCAGGGCTCAGGGAAGAAGAGCCACTTATATGCACGATAAGGCCTATATCATGGCCGTATCCCCGGTGTCCGTATTTTACCATTCCTTTCTGCATAAGGACGGCGTTTGCTCCTCCTTCAGCAACTCTGTTCACTGTATCGGTGATATTGATAAGCCCTTCAATAGGCCCGTCTGAGATCCCATGATCCATGGGAATAATGACCATGTTTCTGCTTTCCCGGTTCATCAGCCTTTCTATCCGTATCTTTTTACCGATTTCTGACATTATAATCTCCTCGAGCGTAAAATGCTCTCAAATTGTTATAACTATATTTATCCCTAAACTCTGTGCTAGCATGTGACATGTTAGCACATTAAACATATTTAAAGCTATTCCAACTGACTACGAGACAAGTTATGCACTTTAATATTAATGGATATTCTTGAACTTTTCTGTATAATAATGTTCTATGATGTTCATATATGGAGGTCAGATTTTTGTTATGAATAAACTGTGCTATTAAAAACACATTCTAAACTAGAGAAAGACAGATCAAAGAAAGACAGATCAGAGAAAGACAGATCAAAGAAAGACAGATCAAAGAAAGACAAATCAAAGAAAGACAGATCAAAGAAATAGATTGGATTCGAAGCCTCTTGCCTACGAAAATAATTCTAAATTCTGAACTTCGGAAACATACAAGAATTAAAATAGGATAAGACCGGCTAATAGAGTAAACTCAGAGCATTAGAAAATACAATCATACTAAAACAGGAACTGAAGGAATTATGAAAGAGCTGAAAATTCTTGTTGTTAATAACTACGGACAATTCTGCCATCTCATTCACCGGGCTGTTCGGGACCTTGACATGGATACGAAAATAATTCCAAATACAATGCCAATTGAGGATATCTTGGCAGAGGAGCCGGACGGATTGATCCTTAGCGGTGGGCCGGAAATGGATAGGGCAGGCTTATGTTTCGATTACGCCCGGAAAATCGATCTCCCTATTCTTGGAATCTGCCTCGGGCATCAGGCAATTGCCCTGGCATATGGAGGGCACGTTCATGCAGGGAAAAAAGGCGGGTATGCAGAGGTTGAGATAGAAGTGCTTGAAGAAGACGATATTTTGCGTGGACTTGGACCCAGGACTACAGTGTGGGCTTCCCATGCAGATGAGGTTGCGATTCTGCCTGAGGGCTTTATTCATCTTGCCCGTTCTGATATCTGTGAAATTGAAGCCATGCGCCACCCAACAAAGCCAATTTACGGTGTGCAGTGGCATCCTGAGGTTTCCCATACCGAGAAAGGAGAAGAACTGCTTACCAATTTCCTTGAAATTTGCGAGCAATATTAAGATCGTTGTATTATCAACATTAATAATCAATATTATCCTAAGGAATGAAATGTCCCGTAAGTTTAGTAA
>DATMYS010000227.1:0-6021 GCA_035560835.1 Methanosarcina sp. | reverse complement strand
AATCTGATTGATTTGTTAAGGGATACCAAGGTTCTGTTTGAAAAGTAAAACAGATAAGGGAAAAGTTGGGTATGAAAATCGTAATAATAGGAAGTGGGCTTGCAGGGCTGTCAGCCGGGTATAGGCTCTGCAAATCGAATGAGATTATTATTTTTGAAAAAGATGCGGAAATCGGGGGGATGGCCGCAAGTTATTGCCACAATTTCGCCGGGAAGAAATATTTTATAGAGAAATATTACCACCATATATTCAGGAGCGATTCGGAACTTGTTAACCTGATAAAGGAATTGGGACTTGAAGGCCAAATGTTGTGGCTTAAGGGGAAAAACGCCTATTTTGTGGATGGTAAAAATTATCCAATGAATACTCCTGCTGAAATTCTAAGGTTTAAACCTCTTTCATTTACGGATCTGGTAAAACTTGGGCTGCTGGTGCTCAGGATAAAGCTAATAAATGATACGACTTCCTACGACAGAATAAAAGCGAAAGCCTGGATTCTTGATACGGCGGGACAATCCGTATATGAAAACTTTTTTGCTCCTCTCATGAAAAGCAAATTTGGTGAAAATGCCGAAAATATTTCTGCAGCCTGGTTGATAGGACGTGTGAAAATAAGGTCAGATCGAGGAAAAGAAGGAGAAAAATTGGGGTACCTGAGAGGAGGGTTCAATTCCCTAATAGAAGCTCTGGCAAGGGAAATCAATGCGCAGGGGGGCAGGATCTTACAAAATAAAACAATAGCGGAAATCGTAATCAAAGACAATACAGTACAGGGAGTGGTTACTGATGGAGACTTTATACCTTGCGATGCCGTGATTTCAACTGTTGAACCCAGAGTACTGGATGTGCTCACAAAGGGCAAACTTGGAGCTCTTCACGCAACCCTGCAAAACGTTCGTTATCAGGGAACTGCGTGTGCTCTTATAGGACTCGATAAAGGGCTTATGAAAGATGGAAATTACTGGTTGAACATAAAAGCTGACGTGCCTTTTGGAGCGGTAATTGAACACACCAACTTTATGCCTTTTGAGGATTATGGAGAGCACCTTGTTTATGTAACTTCCTATTTTCAGGATGAAAACGATGCCCTCTGGCTGAGGGAGGAAGAAGAAGTTCTGGATTCTTACCTGAAAGGCCTGGAAAAGATTTTCCCTGATTTTTCAAGGACCGATATCCGCTGGGCGAAACTCTTCCGCAGAATGGACACTGCGCCTGTTTATGAACAAGGGTACCTTGAAAAGGTTCTGCCGTTTTCCCCGGGCCCGTCCGGACTTTACCTGGCAGGAATGTTCTCATCAACCAATTACCCGGAAAGAAGCATGAATGGCTCTGTAAAAGCCGGGTTTGAAGTTGCGAACTTTTTCATGAAAAAAGAAGAGAATTGCGAAGTTTGCTGGCTAGACTGAGAAAACGACGTTTTGTACTTTCATTAAAAGTTTTGTGCACCTGAAGAAGTTCTCTGACTTAATATAGTCTTTAAGGACGAACTATTATATAGGCTAAGGTATGATAATATACTGTCTGTATCCGCATGCAGAATTTCTTTCTGCGTGATTACCTGTCCTTCTGGATTTATCATTCATGGGGATTTGAGCAATGGTAAATAAGGAAAAGACAGTAAAAATCTAACAAATCTGGACATCTGCCGTTAGTAGGCATTTGGGGGCGTGCTGGTCAAATCCTCATTTGTGGGGATGGCACAGGAGAATAGACTTGTTTTTCCTTGAGCTTTGCTCTCAAAAAGAAATCCCGGATGCTGTAATAAAGCTGCCCTGGCTTCCGGGAAGGGGTATTGGCAGCATAAAATAAGAGGAGTGGTAAAAGATGTTATTCATGGACGTTAGTACCTGGGACCCTTCGAACCGCGATAAGATCCTTGAGCATTTTAAGAGATTGGAGATTCCAGATGGAATCGATGTCATTAACCAGTGGATTGACCTTTCCGGAAACCGCTATTACATCCTTTACGAAGCCGAAAGTGCAGAAGCTTACGGAGCTTTCAACCTGCCTTGGTCGGATATCTGTGTAATCGACAGCGTACCGGTTATGGAAGCTTCCGAATTCATGCAGCTTTTGCCCAAATACCAGAAAAAGTAAACCCTATAATTAGTAACTCTATAATTTATTGACACTGTTTTTCAGAAAAAATCCGATGAGCTGCACATTGGCGGGCTCATCGAAAAAATCTTTATTTTATCAGTATCAAACATCAGAGCTTTCTAGTAGCCTTTTTTGCTCAGTACATCAAGTTTTTAGCATTACTGTTTTAGATTTTTAGCATTACTGTTTTCAGATCAAGATACTCAGAAAGGGAATCAGGCCCGTTTTCTCTTCCTATTCCACTCTGCCTGGTGCCTCCAAAAGGAACCTCAGGAGCAACTTTAAGGTGCTGATTCAGCCATATAATTCCTGCATTCAACTGTTCACATCCTTTACGGGTTCTATCAAGATTTTTTGTCCAGATAGAGGCACCAAGCCCATAACAGGTATTGTTAGCTTCTTCAATTGCCTCATCAAGGTTTTTCACCCGAACTACAGGCAGGATTGGGCCAAATACTTCTTCTTTCAGAAGTCTGGATTCCCTGGGCACATCTACAACAAGCGTTGGCTCAAAGAAATATCCCTTACTGAAGGCGCTGCCCTCTGGAACTCTGCCTCCTGTAACTATCCTGCCTTCATTCTTTTCTTCGACGTCTGCGACAAGCTCTTTTATATTTTCCCATTGCTTGCGGTTGTTAAGGGGCCCCATATCAATGTTTTCATGCATCCCGTTTCCAACCCTTAAGTTCCGGATACCTGCTTCAAGCTTTTTTATGAACTCTTCAGCTACGGATTCAAAAACAAACAGCCTCTTTACAGCAGTACATGTCTGTCCGCAATTGTAAAATCTTCCCCTGAGAGCTCCTAAAACTGCATCCTCAAGGTTAGCGTCATCACAGACCAGCATGGGATCACTCCCTCCAAGCTCAAGGGTTACTCGCTTCATCCCGCCGGCTGCAAGTTCAGCTACACGTTTCCCGGTCCTCGCTTCTCCGGTAAAGGAGATTTTTCTTACCTTCGGACTCTTAACCAGGCTTTCTCCCACAACCTCCCCAGGGCCTGTAATGATATTGAGCACCCCTGACGGAAGTCCTGCCTCACTCAGGATCGAAGCCAGAGTAAGGTTGGTAAGGGGAGTGTTACTTGCAGGTTTCAGGACAAGAGTATTTCCTGAGATCAGAGCAGGGCCTATCTTCCATGCCATTATAAGAGCAGGCATATTCCAGGGGATTATGGCTGCACAGACACCCAGAGGCTTCTTTACAGTAAAAGCGTATCCATTTTGAGGAACCGGAACAAAATCTCCGTGAAAACTGCTTGCAAGCCCGCAATAGTACTCAAGGACATATGCAAAACCTTCGATCTCATTTTTAGCTTCGGCAAGAGGTTTACCCTGTTCCCGGGTAAGCAGGATGGCAAGTTCGTCCTTTCTCTGCCTTACAATTCCCGCAGCCCTGTAAAGAACCCTGGCTCTTTGCTGCGGAGATGCTGAAGCCCAACTATTAAAAGCTGACGATGCAGCTTCAACCGCCATCTCCACATCATCTTCCGTGCCTTTTGGAACCCGGTCAATAAGTTCACCTGTTGCCGGGTTTATGATATCGAAAAACTTGCTGTCGTACGCTTCCACAGCCTTTCCGTTAATCTGCATTTTCATATCTATCAGTATTTACAAAGACCTATTTTAAGATAGCAAAAGGTATAGCTTGGAGCAGGTCTAAAGATTAGATAATCCTGGAAAACAACTGTTCGTAGAGTTAAGAACAAATTTGTTAATTCCTTATTCTGGTGATCTATCGATTAGTCCATCAAAAACAAAGGGCTTGAGTTCCGATTCATGAAATTTAAGTGAAGCCTTACGAAGCAATAGCCTGAGAATTTCTCTTTCTTCAGGTGTGAAATTCGAAAGAAGAGTATCGACAAAAAAAATCAATTTTTCCAGAATCACATTTCTTACTTCCTTCCCTTTTTCAGTTAGGTAAACTCTGTAAGCCCGAAGATCATTTTCATCTCTTTGCCTGTACACATAACCTTCTTTTTCCAGGTCTTTGATCGCTCTTGTACTTGTTGCTTTGCTAACTTTAAGGGTTTTTGCAATGGTTTCCTGAGAGATGCCATCCTTGCGGTATAAAACCATTAAAAAATCAAATTGTCCGCTTCCTATTCTGTAGGCTTCGAGTTCTTTTGCCATACATGCTAGATGGCTTCGGTAGATGATGGTGATTGAACCGAGGATTTCTCTTGGATCTGCCATAATTTATCCTCCATTTTTTATAACGCTGGAAAGTTTGCTTTGAAATAAAGATATTTTAAATTAGTTACGCATAAAACTAATTTGCTATAATACCCATTATGATGTGTATATAGTTACAATATAGGACTGCATCAATACGATCCTGCAGTCCTCTGCCTTTTTGTTCACGATATCGCTTTACCACAACTTCTAAAAATGTTCTAGAAATGTGGCAATATCTGTTTCTGTCACCAAATAGCTAAAAAATTTAAACTTTTTTCACCTAGAAATTCGCCATACAATAGTGAACTTTCAGGTTTTTATCATCTGCGGGTACTTTTTTAGAAACGTGCTTTATCTTTGCCACGCACAGCTTTTTTCCCATGTAATAAATAATATAATAACAGGCATACAGCCGCAAAAATTGCCAGAATCATATATATTCCTCTGTAACCGGTAAAAGGAATAATTAATCCAACCATCAAAGGGCCAATTCCCATTCCTATGTCTGAGAACGCAAAATAGGTTGAATTCGCCAACCCCATACGACGTTGCGGGGTTATTTTTACAGAAATCGTTTGAGTACTGGACTGTATAGCTCCAAATCCAAGCCCTATCAAAGCTCCGGACAACAGAAGTGTATAACCATGATGAGTTTGGCTAAACAGTATCATTCCAGCTGTAAATATCATAATTGCCGGGTACATGATTGCATTTTCACCCTTCGAGTCAAACAATCGACCAATAATAGGCCTCGAAACTAAGATTACTGCGGCATATACTATGAAAAAGAAGCCGGCTGCGTTCACCAGATTAATTTCCTGTGAGTACACTGCAAGGAAGGACACAACACTCGAATAACAAATGAAAATAAACATACAAACGATTGAAATTGGAATCACCCTGGATTCAAAGAAATTGTTAAATCTGAATCCCTTCATGTTCTCCGACTGTTCTTTTGTTAAGTCCATCTTATGTAAAGATGATAAAACTGGCAAAATCACAAGACCGATTGCTGAGGCAATTACACAGGTAGCAAAAATCGTGCTGAAACTGCCATGCTGGCTAATGAACATACCTAAAAAGGGACCGATAGCCGTTGCAAGTATTTGACTTAATCCGTAATAACTAATACCTTCACCCTTCCTTTCCATAGGAATAATATTCGCGACGATTGTAGCCGTTGCTGTAGTAGTAATACCAAATCCCATACCATGAAGAAAGCGGACAGTAAACAGGAGAAGAATATTATTAACCCCAAAATATAACACCGTCATAATTAAACTTAAAATTACTCCCACACAAAGTGTCTTCTTATGACCGATTTGTCCGATCCATTTTCCGACAAACATACGCGCAATAAGTCCGCCAATTATGAATATACTGGCAGAAAATCCCGCTTCACCTGGTGATGAGGCAAATTTACTCATTGCATATCCAGACATAACTACCATTAATAAGTAAAAGCTTAAAGCGGCTAGAAAATTTTCAAGGAAAATAACTACAAAATCTTTAGTCCATAATTTTGATTTTTTCGAATTCATATTTCATATCTCTTTTTTTCTTTTAAAGATCCCTTAAGATTAGTTGAATGTGCCACTTTTTGTGTATTTTAAGAAGCCATACTTGCATTCGGAAAGCCAGCATGTAGGTTTACCGTATCTTTTTGTTGGCCGATCAGACCAAAGGCTGTTTCGATTTAGCCTTCTTTTTCATATGTTGAATTATTCTCTGTTAGTACTATGTTC
>DATMYS010000226.1:0-8730 GCA_035560835.1 Methanosarcina sp. | reverse complement strand
TTCTAACACAGAATGAAAAGAATATAACTTACAAAGTAAAGAAGTAAGCCGGGCTTGCAACCAAGTATCGCCTTGGATCTGTTCCACAACATAACTTTTGCAAGCCTTCCCTCGATTTTTTATTCTCATTATGGGAAAAGTCTTTACGTGCTGATTTACCAGGATATTCCGCCAGGCATGTAAGGCTCAGGACTTAAATACTAATACAAAAAGAAAAGAAAAAAATTAACATATCCATAAGGCACGTAGCATACGTTCTTTATAAGATAGGGTTTCATCTTTCAAAATTTCGAGTTTTTTATATAATTCCCCTACATGGATTCTTTTTTCTCTTACGATTTCCATTTTTAGATCATAATCAGGTTCTTCTATTATATTGTGATTCGCCAAATCTTCGGTATAGTTTTTAATGTCTTCTTCGTCAAGCTCAATTAATGTTTGAATGTTTTTTATTTGACCTTCTAACGCTATTTTATCCATATCTTCAGTCATTTAGTTCCATCTCCATAAACAACAATAGTAATATCCTTTCCCTTATTTGAAAACCTCACAGAATAAGGAGCCTCCACAGAATCAACCTGGCAAGAAAAACACTAGGCCCTCAGGTAGAATCTTCACAGAATAGCCAGAAAACTCTGCAAGGTTCTTGAAGTTCCTGACATGCTGAAGGCTTCGATTTCTTTGTGTCTTATAATTATTTTGCAAGGCCTTCCAGAGTTTTCCAGACTACGCCTGCAGATATACCCAGGGCATTTATGGATCTAAAAAAGATTTTATCCTCTGATTTAAGTTCCAGGGTTAATTTTCCGTAAAATCGTAGGTCTCAATAAGTTATACTACAGAGGATTCCACCCATATCGAAGAACAAATTTACAGACAGTACACAAATATTGATTCTAAATTCACAGCAAACCCACGACATTACAGTTTGATACTTTCTGAATATAATTTTTTATGCACATTACCTTTTAATATATCCCCGTGTGTCATCATATATATTCAGGCTTTGTAGGAGGTGTTCCTTATGGAACATATATATGTTGACAATGAAAGTAAACGGGTAAATTTAGTGGGAGTTGTGAAATCAAAATATTCATATTGCGTAAGCTGTTTTAAAAAATTAGACTATGTGGGAAAAAGGGGCACATTCTGTCCAGAATGCCTTGAAATCGAGAAGGAAAAGGGGCCAAAAATAGTATCTCTGGCCTTCCTGTTATCTCTTGTGCCAGGATGGGGGTACGTGTACGTTGCCGAAGACAAAAAAGCACTAATCACGGCTATATTGACAATTGCAATGCTCTTTATTCCCGTAATCGGGTGGCTTCTATCGTTCGTTATGTACCTTATTTCTATAAGAAACACTGTCAAGACAGCACAGTTAATTAACGAAGTCCGAAAGCAAGCTTGAGCACCTATGTATTTTTTTGGGAAAATTACATAGGGAGACAGGGAGTATTTTTCAAGAAAAGATACTATGATTCTTTTCACGGTGATTTATTATATAAGAGAGTCTATTCCAAAACCTATTCCAAATTATGAGGAATTTTCACGATCATTTCCCATGATCATATATTCGATTAACTGTTCTAGATACGAGATTCAAAAATCAGATTTTGAGTTTCGGAATAGGCTCATTATTTATAACCCATTGTTCATAAGGTTGCCTTAGTATTTAAAGCTTTGAATATAAGGCTGGAGCCTAAAGCTGTTATCTTAATGACAAACACCGAGCCATTTTTAAGGCATATTAAGGCGCTTTCAAAGTTAGCTTAATGTTCTAACCCAGACTGTTCTAAAAGCTCAATGGTGGGGCTGAGAATAGGCCAAATTTTTTGTTACTAGTTCTACCTCTCCCCGTCCTCAATTCTCCTTCTGCACTTTGTTATCAGAGAAATAATTCACTCAGGTTTCCAAAATATAGGGATAGTGTACATAAATTAGAAACATTTATCGGCATAAATCACATTCAAAGAAAATACCTATTTTAAGATCTCAATCCAGAAAACGAAGAAGATATTAACCTCAAAGGGTAAAAATATATGAATAATAACCAAACTCCAGAGCAGAAGGCTAGAAATGATATCGATAGAAAATTAAATACTTCTGGCTGGATAGTGCAGGAAAAGAGCAAAATTGATTGGAGTACTTCCAGGGGCATTGCAGTTAAGGAATATTTAACTGATGTAGGCCCGGCTGATTATGTACTATTCGTTGATAAAAAGCCCGTTGGGATTATTGAAGCAAAAAAGGGCGAAGAAGGTCACCGGTTAACAGTAGTTGAAGAACAATCATCCGGATATGCTACAAGCAAGCTAAAATACCTTAACAACGACCAATTGCCTTTTGTGTACGAGAGCACCGGGGAACTTACACGCTTTACAGACTTCCGCGATCCTAAACCAAGGTCAAGACCTGTTTTTTCATTTTACAGACCTGAAACTTTTGAGGAATACCTTAAAAAGAGACCCTTGAGAGAAAGGTTACTGAATCTTTCTGAATTGAAGATAGATGGCCTGCGAGACTGCCAGATCACAGCGATTTCAAATCTTGAAAAGTCCTTTAAGGACAATCGCCCAAGGGCTCTTATCCAGATGGCAACAGGTTCGGGAAAAACCTATACTGCTATAACCTTTATATACCGGCTACTGAAGTTTGCGGATGCAAAGAAGGTGCTGTTCCTTGTTGATACCAAAAACCTTGGCGAACAGGCAGAGCAGGAATTCATGGCTTATGTGCCTAATGACGAGAATCGCAAATTCACTGAGCTGTACAATGTCCAACGCTTACGTTCCAGTTATATTTCATCGGACAGCCAGGTGTGCATTTCCACAATCCAGCGACTTTACTCTATATTGAAGGGCGAGGAGCTTGACGAAAAAATCGAAGAAGAAAATCCCGCCGAGAGAGGCTGGCAGCCAAAGGAACCGGTTCCTGTAGTTTATAATGAGAAAGTTCCCATTGAAGAGTTTGATTTTGTAGTTATAGATGAGTGCCACCGCTCCATATACAACCTGTGGCAACAGGTTCTGGATTACTTCGATGCTTTTTTGATAGGCCTGACAGCCACGCCAGATAAACGCACTTTCGGGTTTTTCTATGAGAACGTAGTGAGCGAGTACAGCCATGAAGACGCAGTGGCAGACGGTGTGAATGTCGGTTATGACGTGTATACTATCGAGACTGAGATAAGCAAAAACGGGGGAATAATACCTGCTCAGGAGTTTGTGGACAGACGGGAGAAACTTACCCGTAAAAAACGCTGGGAACAGCTGGACGAGGATTTCACCTATACTTCTAAGAAGCTAGACAGGGACGTGGTCAATCCCAGCCAGATCCGCCATGTGATAAGGACATTCAAGGAGAAGCTGCCTGAGATCTTCCCGGGTAGAACGGAAGTTCCAAAAACCCTAATTTTTGCCAAAAACGACAGCCATGCCGATGATATTATCAACGTTGTGCGAGAAGAGTTTGGAGAAGGAAATGCGTTTTGCAAGAAGATCACATACAAAGCCGAAGAAGACCCAAAATCGGTTTTGTCGGATTTCCGCAATCTTTACAATCCCAGAATAGCAGTTACAGTGGACATGATTGCTACGGGTACGGATATTAAGCCGCTGGAATGCCTGCTTTTTATGAGGGATGTCAAGAGCCTTAATTATTTTGAGCAGATGAAGGGCCGAGGTACACGAACCCTGGACTTTGATGACCTGCAAAAGGTAACACCATCGGCGATTTCGGCCAAGACTCATTTTGTGATTGTGGACGCTGTTGGCGTTACAAATACTTTGAAAACCGACAGTCGGCCTTTGGAACGCAAGAAAAGTACACCGCTGAAAGATCTGCTGGCAGCAGTAACTTTTGGGGCTCAGGACGAAGACCTTTATGTTTCTCTGGCTAATCGGCTTGCAAGACTGGATAGGCAGATAAACGAGGCTGAAAGAGCTACTTTTGCGGAGAAAACGAACGGAAAAACGATAAATCAGACAGTTAAAGACCTGCTCAATGCGTATAATCCTGATATTATCGATCTCAAAGCTTCTGAGATTAAACAACGCCAGTCGGAAATTTCAGACGCCGATGCAAAGAAAAAAGCGCAGGATAACCTGATTGATGTTGCCAGATCAACGTTTTCCGGCGAGCTGAACGAATATATTGAAAATGTCCATAGAGTCCATGAACAGATTATTGATATGATGAACACTGACACGGTTCTCAGAGCCGAATGGGACAAAGACGCTGTGGTAAGGGCGGATGAGCTGGTCAATGACTTTAAGGCGTATATGGAAGCTAATAAAGACGAGCTCACAGCCCTGAGAATTTTCTATAACCAGCCCTACAGGCGCAGGGAAGTTACTTTTGCGCTGATAAAAGAAGTGATAGAGAAACTGAGGCTGGAAAAGCCCTATTTCGCCCCTTTGAGGGTCTGGCAAGCTTACGAGCAGCTGGAAAAGGTGAACGGAAATTCCCCGAAAAACGAACTGACGGCTCTGGTTTCCCTGATCCGCAGGATAACGGAAATCGACCCTGTGCTGACCTCCTTCGACCAGACCGTGAACCGAAACTTCCAGGAATGGGCATTTAAAAAGCAGGCCGGAACTCTGAAGTTTAATGAAGACCAGATGAACTGGCTTCGCATGATTAAAGATTATGTTGCAACCAGCTTCCACCTGGAAATCGACGACCTTGATTACGCTCCCTTTGATGCTCTTGGCGGGCGAGGCAGAATGTACCAGCTTTTCGGGGACGAGATGAATATGGTGATCAGTGAATTGAATGAGGCCTTGGCGACGTGAATATGGAAATTAATAATGGTTGGACGAAAAGTTGGGGGAAATTCATCCCAGCAAACTGGACAAATGCTCTTTCTGACACTTTGCATCCTCTCAAGCTAAGCTCATAACTTACTCATCTAATCCAGCCAAAATGCACAGATGCCACACAGATTTTAATTGTCGAGTTTTTGCCGCAAAGTTAGGGTATTCAAATCACCTAATAAAAATAAATGGACAACTTCATCGCCTATATATTTAGAGTTGTCCCTGTTTTATATGGTGGTACATATAGATGAGAATACTCAATCGGAATTAGCGATCATTTTCTGGGAGAATCGGGATAAAGCCAGACTAAAAAAAGAAGAGCTGCATAGGAGGCTTCTAGAACTCAAAAATGAGTTTTCTAGAATCGAAAAGGAAATTAAAGAGCTGGAAAGCAAGGAGGTATAACTAGATCACTATAGAAACACTCCTTTTTGTCAGTGACCTGTTTATCGGGGAAGTGAGTCTTGATGGAGAGGAGACAAGCAGTCAGGGTAAGAGTCATAGGCAATACTGAAGTAGTCTATCTTTTTTGAACTGTTTTAACTTATTTATATATTTGTGCTTATTAAATTGTTGAGTGAAGATCTCACAATGAATACCATTTCGCTATATCTTCGAGATGTTTTTATTTCGTCTTTTCTTATTACAGATATATGCTGTGTATGGTTTAAATTTTGATTACATCCCTGAAAGACACAAGTAGACAATTATTTAATTAACTGACATCTTAAAAGTACTTCAAAATTGATAATCATAGAATATATGAGGCTCTGGCGGCGTAAAAATGGATAGTTCAATTAAAGATATGATCGATGCTGGAGAAGGATATCGCATCGAATTCAAAGAATCCCTTGAAAAATCATTTATTGAGGAGGTTTGTGCTTTTGCTAATTCGAGCGGAGGTAAAATTCTCCTTGGAGTTTCCGACAAGGGAATCGTAAAGGGAATAAATACAGACAATAGTTTTAGATCGAGAATTCAAGACTCTCTTAGACAGTTGCAGCCCTATCTTGATGTTGGAATAGAGATCAAAGATAACCTTATCGTAGTTGATGTGCCGGATGGCAACGACAAACCTTACGCCTGTTCGAGAGGATTTTTTATTCGTAATGGAGCAAATTCTCAGAAACTTACCCGCAATGAGATCATTGAGTTTTTCCAGAAAGAAGGCCGGATTCGTTTTGATGAATTGAAGAATGATAAAGCGGTTTTCGAAAACGACTTTGATGAGAAGGCATTTGAGAACTTCCTGAATCTTGCGGGAATCACTCATTCGATTGACAGAATGTCTTTGCTGAGAAATCTGGATTGTGTCACAGATGATGGAAAACTTACCAATGCTGGAGTTTTGTTCTTTGCCAGAGATATCGATTTCCTGTTAAATCATGCCATTGTTGTCTGTGTTTTGTATAAGGGAACGGAAAAATTGAATATCCTTGATAAGAAGGATTTTAAAGGAAACATTGTTGAGAACATCAATAACGCCATCCTTTTCGTCAAAAGGCACACAAACGTGCAGTATAAGATTGAGAAATTGCAGCGGGAAGAGATTCCCGATATTCCGGATATCGCACTCAGGGAAGCTATTATAAATGCCGTTTGCCACCGTGAATATTTTGACAAGAGCGCAAATGTGCTCATTGAAGTTTTTGACGACAGAGTTGAGATCTCAAATCCCGGTGGATTGCCCAGCGGCCTGAAACCTTCTGAGTTCGGACGCAAAAGTGTAGCTCGAAACCCGCTTATTGCCTCCCTCTTAAATCGTATAAACTATATTGAAAAGGTAGGCACCGGCATAAATCGAATTAAACAAGCTGTGGCTGAAAACGAAAATTCATCAGTGGAATTCTCATTTAATAGTGGTTTTTCTGTTATTTTCCGAAGAGTTCTAGAAATTACCTCTGAGGGTAAAGAGGTTGAAGAGGCAGAGATAACTGTGGGTAAAACTAGGGGTAAAACTAGGGGGAAAATCCTTGAGGCGATCAAAGATGATCCTACTATTACCCGTGAGAAGCTAAGTCGGATAGCAGACTTATCTATAAGGGGGGTAGAATGGAATCTTACAAAGTTGAAAAAGGAAGGAAAGATAAAACGCATTGGCTCTGCTAAAGGCGGTCATTGGGAAGTAATAGATGAGTCGAAAAATGAAAATATTGAAAAAGCGCCAGAGTCATGAAGATGGAAAAGTGTGAGATGGAAAGTTCGGAGAATAATTGGGTGGAAGTGAAGGTTAAGAGATAATTGTGGTGATAACTGTGGTGATAACTGTGGTGATAACTGTGGTGAAAACTGTGGTGAAAACTGGTGAAAGGTTGGGAGAAAAGTTCGGAGAAAAGTTCGGAGAAAAATTTGAATACAGAATTATATGAGGCTCTGGCGGCGTAAAAATGAAATCCTGATTATTAAGGGAAATGAACCCCTAAATTATTAGATATCGCTATAGTTATCTTTTGAGAATCATCCATTATAATATTCTGATTATTGAAACAAATAATGCCAACATCCATATTTCCATAACGTTCAAACGAAGTTTGAATGATTGTAACGTTAGATAAATTTGTCTGTGGAATGTCTATACTCTCTCCTGAATAGAGTTCATAGGTTTTATTCCTGAGAATTGCTATTTTATCATCCCCATAAGAATCGGATGTGTTAATCAGCTCCTCTCCAGCATCATCAATAACTTTGATACGTGTTTTTCCAGAAAGCATCGTTATGTTTTTTTCAGGTACGACTTTTAATGCATAGACAATTCTGGTAAAATTCATGTAATTGGGAGAGGACATCAAAACGCTATCCGAATCTATCTTGTTGAAGAATTCAAATACACTTCTGTTTACCCAGTTGGGATATATGCACGGATACTCCATAAGGTTCGGTTCAAAAGCGTCAAGATCAACATTAATATAAGGCGGTATGCCAAAAGCTACTGAGTAATTGTAACGTTCCGCTGTTCTCAGAGCTTTTATACTCTTTTCAAAAGATGCTGAGGAAACAGGAGTTTCATGATACATCAGTAAAAATGACTCGTTATACAACGAATTAACCTGAAAAACCACAGATCCGTTTATAGTTTGTCCTGGAGATAGAGTTGTATTTTCAATTTTATTTTCTTTTTCGAGAGTCGAAAGTACTTCCAGTTTTGATCCAACGTAAAAACCGTAAGGGTCCAGAGTTGTGATATTAAATATCTGATCTCCATCACGTACATGAAGTTCATTTAATTTAAAATCGAGGTCCTTTGAACCATTATTCTTTATTGAAAGCCCATATACTGCGTAATATCTTTCATTGAAATTATATCCAAGTTTGTTTTCTTCGGGGTCCGCTCCGCCATATCCTTCAACCTTGTATATGCAAAGCCTGCTATCTTCCTCTTTTACTTTTAATTGGATGTTATTAGGGGTTATTAAAACCGTATTTCTGTCGTCTGCAAGCTTTAACTCCAGAGAATTGTTGGGCGTAAAAACCCGGATTGTATTATTGTCATTGGTTTTAATGGTCTGCGCATTACTTACCCAATCAATTTCCAGATCATTCTTGAGGTAATGACTGAGTTTTTTACTTTCGTTCCCCGGAACATTATCCCAACTAAACAGGTAACTTAATACATTTTCTGAATTATCATGCATATAAATGCTTGAGAAGGACGTTACTTCAATTTCAGGGATATCTTCATCGGATGACAGGGTTGTTGAGGATGGATTTTCTGGTGTTGTATTTCCTGACCCTTGATATGCTGACTCATTTGATTGAGTGACATTACTTTCTTCAACGCATCCACTAAAAATAATAAATACTGTCAGAATAAATAATAACGTTCGCAATCCCAATCATCCCCGGTTAATTTCAATGGGTTTTGTAGAAATCCTCTGAAATAAGAAGTCTTCATTACTTTAGAATGAACTACATT
>DATMYS010000225.1:0-4694 GCA_035560835.1 Methanosarcina sp. | reverse complement strand
GAAAATGATCTTTAATTTGATTATATTCAATTTAAGTTCATCACTATTATTCGATAGTAAGTTCCATCACTTATAATTCAATAATAAGGTCATTACCTGTGATCTAATAAATAAGATCGTTACCTGTAATTCAATAGTAAGATCTTACTTCTATCCGGTATCGAGTAACGCCGAATCTCCTGTAAATTAACTGATACAATAACAGGTTTGGCTGCCCAGCTCCTTAATTAGGGCATACAGAAGTCGTCATAGCAGAAGGTGATTATATGGCTGAAGATATTAAATCCAAAGTAATACAGGCAAAAAAGGCATCGATTGAGCTTTCCAGTGTAAGTACGGAAATAAAAAATCGGGCGCTTGAGGCCATGGCTCAGGCTCTGGATAACGAAAGGAAAGCTATTCTGGATGCAAATGCAAAAGATCTTGAATATGCAGCAGAACTTAAAAAGAAAGGGAAGCTCACTCAGGCTCTTGTAGACAGGCTTAAAGTAAATAACTCAAAGATTGATGGAATGATTGCAGGAATCAGAGATGTAATTAAACTCAAGGATCCTGTAGGAGATACCCTTTCTACTCTTGAGCTGGACAAAGACCTGATCCTCTACCAGGTGAGCTGTCCTATCGGCCTTATAGGGGTTATCTTTGAATCCCGACCTGATGTGGTGCCTCAGGTTATGTCCCTTTGCCTTAAGAGCGGGAACGCGACCATCTTCAAAGGCGGAAGTGAAGCCCGAGAGTCCAATCGCACTATTTTTCAGATTCTTGTAAAATCCATAGAATCCACAAACGGCATGCCAGCAGGGGCTTTCCAGCTTATGGAAACCCGAGAAGAGATAATGGACCTTTTGAGTCTTGATGCCTATGTAGATCTCCTGATTCCCAGGGGTTCAAATGAGTTTGTCAAGTTTATCCAGGAAAATACTAAAATTCCAGTACTCGGACACACAAGTGGAATCTGTCATATCTATGTGGACGAGTATGCAGATCTCGATACAGCCTGGAAAGTCTGTTTCGATGCCAAAGTGCAGTATCCTGCGGTCTGCAATGCCATTGAAACCCTTCTGATAAACCGTAAAATTGCGGATGCTTTCCTGCCTAAGATGGCAGAGATGTACCTAAATGCGGGGGTTGAACTGCGCTGTGATGAGGACAGTTATGCTCTGCTTGAAAAAAGAGGACTTTCTCCTCTCTCAAAAGCTACGGAAGAGGACTGGAGTCTTGAGTACAATGATCTTATCCTTTCGATAAAGCTCGTTGATACCATAAAGGAAGCTATCGACCACATAAACACGTTTGGTTCCCATCACACCGATGGAATAATAACTGAGAATGCTTCAAGAAGAAAAGAGTTTACAGGGCTTGTTGATTCTTCAAGTGTTATGGTAAATGCCTCAACCCGTTTTGCGGACGGCTATCGCTATGGGAAAGGGGCCGAGGTCGGAATCAGCACAAACAAAATTCACTCCCGTGGGCCTGTAGGCATGGAAGGTCTTCTGATCTACAAATATATCTTGCTCGGGAAAGGGCAGATTGTTGCAGACTACGCAGGAGAAAATGCAAAGCCCTATACGCACAGGAAACTTGACCTTAAGTTTGAGAATATAAATTGAAATTCTGTCAAGGAATATCGAAGAATTATGATATGTTTATATATCTGAATTGAAAATACCAGCGCAAATTGAGTGCAAACGATAAAAATCCGGATTGCGGCTGTTACTTATTTCAGCCAAAGTTCCAAATACTTTACGAGGCCTTGTGATTGACAGATAGAAATGAATTCCTCGATGATGTTAATAAAATCGTTATCAAGATCGGTACCTCCTCACTTACAAAACAGAACTGTGACAGTACGAAAGAAAACTGCAGTATTGATCCTACCTTTATGGAAAATATTGCAGCCCAGGTTTCAGAACTTCGAAGGCGCGGAAAAGAAGTAATTGTGGTAAGTTCAGGGGCAATAGGTGTAGGACTCTATGAACTGGGCATTGCCCCAAAACCTCGTGAAATTCCTATAAGGCAGGCAGCAGCAGCGGTAGGACAGAGCTTCCTGATGCAGTACTGGAGCGAAGCTTTTTCAAAATACGGGATAAAAGTTGCTCAGATCCTTCTTACTTATGAATTCTATTCTGACCGGGTATCCTACCTTAACCTCAGGAACAGTATTTCCACCCTCCTGGAATATGGGGTAGTCCCCATAATAAACGAAAATGACTGTACCTGTACAAACGAGATTGACGCGATCTTTGGAGATAATGACAGGCTCTCTGCAATGGTTGCAAGCAAAATCGATGCAGATCTCCTGATTATTCTTTCGGATATCGATGGCCTTTTTGACAAAAATCCAAAGATACACGATGATGCCAAACTCATCTCTATCGTGGAAAAAATCACACCTGAAATCGAAAGTTATGGGGGTGACCCTACAAGCTTCAAGGGCGTAGGGGGAATGAGGACCAAGATAAAAGCTGCAAAGATCTGTAGCATGGCAGGTTGCTATGTCTTGATTGCAAATAGTGAAATTAAGGATGTGCTTCTTAAGGTTCTGTCTGGGAAAGAGATAGGCACCCTTTTCCTGGCTGAAAGGCATATCCAGAAGAACCGTGCACGCTGGATCATTCTTGCAAGGGCTTCAGGCACTGTCCGTGTGGACTCAGGGGCAAAAGCTGCAATCCTCGGGAAAAACAGCCTTCTTCCTGCAGGAGTTGTAGAGGTTGAGGGAAATTTTGATAGGGGAGATGTGGTTAGACTAGAGTGTGAAGGCAGGGTCTTTGCGAAAGGAATTACAGACTACACCTCTGAAGAACTTATAAAAATAAAAGGAGCCCACACCGACGAAATTGAAGGTATTCTGGGCTATAACAATTACAGCAATGTAATAAAAAAGGAGAATATCGGCATACTGGAGAACTGAATTAAATTTCCAGCATACTCAAAGAATTGAACTGGATTTTCTGGATTTCTGGAGAATCCAAATTAATTTCTTGTAGTTTGGAAGCTTTTATCAATCTACTAATTTCTTATAAATTTATTTAGACTATAAAATCTCTTTAAATCACTTTATATTAATTGGAAATACGTTTTGAGGCAATTGCCTCCATATTTACATTTATTTTGAAAATAGGAGAAATTACATGGTAGATCAGAACCGAAAGATAGGATTTATCGGAGCAGGAAAAATGGGCTCTGCTCTTATGAAGGGAATTCTAAAGGCTGGAATTGTAAAACCTGAAAGTCTTGGCGCAAGTGATGTGTACGAGCCTTTCTTGA
Organism: Methanosarcina sp.; assembly: GCA_035560835.1. GTDB lineage: Archaea > Halobacteriota > Methanosarcinia > Methanosarcinales > Methanosarcinaceae > Methanosarcina. Next base: position 1,427 of record DATMYS010000225.1, on the reverse strand, counting down.
ATGAGCTGAAGGCAGAGCTTGGAATCCAGGTGTCGACTGATAATGCTGTTATTGCCCAGGCATCCGATATTCTTATCCTTGCGGTAAAGCCTCAGACTCTTGGCTCAGTACTCGAAAATCTTAAAGCTTACATAACTTCCGATAAACTTATAATCTCAATTGCAGCCGGTGTACCTCTTGCAACTTATGAGAGTGCCCTTCCTGAAGGTACAAGAGTGGTACGTGTAATGCCAAACATTGCAGCCACAGTTTCCGAGGCCGCTTCAGGCATTGCTCCAGGTAAATATGCCACCTCCGAAGACATGAAAACCGCTCTTGAGATCTTTTCTGCGGTAGGTACTGCAGTCCAGGAGCCTGAGTCCCTGATGGATGCAGTTACAGGTCTTTCAGGCAGTGGGCCGGCATTTATTTTTCCAGTGATTGAGGCAATGGCCGACGGGGCTGTCCTTGTAGGAATGGACAGGAAAAGTGCCCTTACTCTCGCAGCCCAGACTGTACTTGGAGCTGCAAAAATGATGCTTGAAACAGGCCTCCACCCTGGAGAACTCAAGGATATGGTTACTTCTCCTGCCGGGACTACTATTCAGGGTGTTCATGCCCTTGAAGAGGCCGGAATCAGGGCTGCATTTATGAATGCAGTTATAAGGGCAAGCGAACGTTCAAAAGAACTTGGAAAGAAGTAAATTTCTTTTTCCTCTCTTTCTACTTTTTTATTTACTTTTTTATTGAGCTCATCCCAAAACTAATTTACTCTCAAAATGAGTAAATTTTCATAACTATTTTCTTTTATCTAAAACTCGATTGGTTATTTAAAACGCGGGATTTAGGAAAGCAACATGAGTTTTGGTACCAGTTCTTTATAAACGTAAAACTTTAAAATTACAATTTAAATACGTAACGATTTTATATCACTGTTTTCAGTTCAAGTATGTAAGTCCTGCTTAGAAAAGAACTATGGTGGACTTGAAATTTTTACGGCAAGCTATTTTTTGCTTGGGTACAATTTTTGATGTCATTTATTTAATATAATTTATGCTATTACTATGTGCTGGAGTTGGGAAACAACTGGGGGTATCATCAAAAATAAAAGAGTTTCCTAGGGGTTGCTGATTCGAAGGCGAATCAAGTGCTTGGGGGAGCATAAATTCGGAGAGACTGTATGGGATACAGTAGATACAGCATCTCTGGACTTCTTCTTACTTACATATTCTGAAAATTCTTTGTACTAATCGAAAATTCAAGAGGTTTTATTCATGAGACATCTTAAAATATGCCCAAAATGCCATGCTAACCTGAAATTGCATTCAGATGGCGAGACCCAGTATTGTAGTATTTGTAAGTACTGGACAAAAATAGGTACTGCAAGACTCGATTCAATAATGATTTATGGATGAAGAGTTTGCATGAAGAATCCTATGGTTTTATAA
>DATMYS010000224.1:0-3105 GCA_035560835.1 Methanosarcina sp. | reverse complement strand
GAATATAAGATTCTTCCTTTGATTAAGTGCAAACCTGTTAACACCGGTTTGGACAAAATTTGAAAGTGGTTTGAGGACAAAATACTGAAAAGTTACAAAACTCTTAAATGCTGTGGTAAGGCTCAGAAGGAATTCAAAAATTCCCTGTTCATAGGTTATGCCAGACCTGTGGAAAGTGAAGCTGAGGCAAAAGCTTTCATAAGAGATATAAAGGAATTACACCGCGATGCAAACCATAATATTTCGGCTTATTTTATAAAAGAAAAAAACTCTTTTACTCTCAAATACGATGACGACGGAGAGCCTGCTGGTAGCTCAGGAAAGCCTGTTTTTAAAATACTCGAATCAAAAGAAATACTGAACACGGCTGTGGTCGTGACCCGGTATTTTGGGGGAATAAAATTGGGTTTCGGGGGGCTCTCAAGAGCATATCGAGATACGGCACTTTCAGCTATTGAAGAAGCAGAAGTTATCGAAGTCTTCGAGCAGGTCAGATTAAGAATAAGTCTGAGATATGCGGAAAGTCAGAAAGTAAGAAATCTGATAGAAAAATACACGGTAATCCAGGAAGAAACGTACTCTGATACCGTGGAATTTATCCTCCTTGTAAGAGAAGAGCTTGAAGCTGAATTCATTAAAAGAATAAAAGACCAGACAAAAAATAAGTTAGCACTTGAAAGGCTTTAACTTCATTAATCAAGTTTGCACTTAGATCAGATGCCCCGGAAATAAAAGAACTTGAGGTCAAAGAAGAAAAAGTTGAAACCACAGGGAAATCGCCTCTGGGTATTTTTTCTACAGTGTCCTCCATTCTGGCGGCGTATCTTGTTGCAACTGTCACAATGAGCAGGAGAAGGAAAAATTGATCTAGCGTGATTTTGGTTGATTAGTCGTGGAAAAATGAGACAGGGCTTCAAAGGTGTAAGTGTGCGAGTTTCAGGCCCTGAAAAAGGAAAAAATAACCTGCAACCGTACTGTAACATTTACAATTCAAGATCTCTTATGTGGCGCTCGTACTGTTCTTCCCAGGCCGGAGCAGTTACGCATACCTGCTTGAGATTTCCACGGAACCAGAACCTTTTTCCTGCAGGCACGACAACTACGTCTCCAGCTCGGGCCTCGAACTCTCTGTCCTCAACTATCCAGACGCCGCTGCCTTCAAGGATATAGTAAATAAAATCGCTTTTTTCGTGCAGGAATTCCTCTTTATGCCCTTTCTGTGTCTCCTGGTAGAGTACAGCGGCATTTCTTGATTCGGCTTTAGTGGTATAGATTCTCATCTTTACTCCGTGTTTCTCAATTACCGCCGCATCCTCAGGTTTGAAAACTACAGGCCTGGATGCTGTAGAGCCAGCAGGGCTTGATTCCGGAGGAGAGCTTTCTTCGAGCGGATTAAGAAGGAGAAGATTTTTCTCAAATCCGCCTTTTTCCTGTTTTTTCCGCTGCTTTATTGTCTCAAGCTCAGCTTTTGAAGAACCTCTAAGTTCTGCTATTCTGTAAATTACCTCAAGCAGGTCTGCAAGCTCTTCAAGCTCTTTACTTTCAAGATATTCCTTAAGCTCCTCCTCAAGCTTATTTTCAAGCTCAGGAAGAAAACTGGAGTCTGAAAGCTTATGGATTATGCACTCCCTGCCTGAAAGTTTAAGAATTTCAGGTATAAGATCCCTAACTGCTTTTGAATTATTTTCTGTCATAATTTTGCCGGTCACAGGAATTTTTGATTAATATCAGCCAATCATTGATCAACTTCTTAAATGAAAAATGTGAAGTTCAGGCTTTATTTCAGGATTTATCCAGCATATATAAATACTACAGGCAGATCAGTCGCGAATACTCTGAAGAGCAAAAAGCCACTTCTGGCAGTAATTGCAGGCTGTGCCCTTATATTGGCTTTTGAAGCATTCATAAGCCTTCGAGGTTCGGAAAATGCAAAAAAACCGATAGAAAACTCCCTTTAAAGAGATTTACCATAGACTCTCAATGAAGATTCACCGTGAGAAATAATCATCTCTTGCCCTGACAAGTGCTTTTGTATTCTCAAATGGGGTATGGGGGGCAAGCCCGCAGCCTGGAGCAAGAATATCAATTCCATCCTCAAGGCAGGCAGTAGCTTCAATGAGAACGGCTTCAGGCCATTTTGTCAGCAGGGTATCGGACGGAGAAACATTTCCTATAAGCCGTACCCGATCGCCTGTAATCCCTTTGGCGAAACTTACGTCTACTTTTTCTTCAATGCTTATTCCGTCAAACCCTGCATCTGCGAGTGGATCAAGAACGGCAGTGGCGTTGCCGCACATGTGAAGGACTTTCAAGCCTTTTACTTTCCTGCAGAATTTCCTGTAGAGTGGAAAGACAGATTCTTCAAACATTTGAGGGGAAATAATATCAGGCCCTGCTTCGGAATCTATAAGAGTAATGGCATATGCACCTCTTTCAAGCAGGCCAGTTGCATATTCTATGCATACATCGGTAAGAATTCCCATTAGTTCTTCAACAACTTCAGGGTTCGTCACAAACCACATAAGATAGTTTCTCATTCCTGCAAGCATGGAAGCAAGTCCGGCTGGACCTACGACCCCAGCAACCACAGGCACAGATTCTCCTACTTTATCGTTCAGAATTTCAACTGCATCCAGCACTACCGAGATCCTCCTGCTCTCAAGAAGAGAATCCGGAACCGTTATGTTCTTCACGTCTGTCTTTTTTTTGCAGGGGAAATCCGTTACGTAAGGCTGTATATCTATACTTCCTTCGTCTACTGTGCAGCCAAAGGTCTCGGCAAGCACAGTAGTATCAAAAGGACAGCGTACATTCTCGAATCCTGCAATCTCATACCCTGCAAGTGCAAGCGTAGCCATCTTTTCGGCATTGTAATTTGCCTGGGGCCAGTATGCTCCAGTCATTTCCATTAGTTCCACAGTGCCGGTCTGGGTTACCGAACAGACAGGAACAATATCTAAATTCTCTCCTTTGAGTGCCTTTTCAAACCTATCTTTCAGGGTAAATTTACTCATTTTTGTCACCAGAATGTAATTATCGGCTAAAAATGCATTTTAGAGAATCTTAATGCTTTTTAGAGAATCTTTTTAGAGAGACAATATATTG
>DATMYS010000223.1:0-3851 GCA_035560835.1 Methanosarcina sp. | reverse complement strand
GAATTATGTAGTACCTTTGTTAATAGGAAAAATGAGGAATAACCCTTAATTTAACAATGAATTTAAGAGGACCATAAAAATAGAATAACTCAGGGAGGTTATAGGATGGAAAATGAGGAAAAGATCACTGGAAAAGAAGTTTCATTCTGGCTAGAAACATCCCCTGTTACAAATTTCCCTAAACTGGACAAAACGTTGAAAGTCGATGTGGTGATTCTGGGAGGTGGCATTGCAGGTATAACCTCTGCAGCATTGTTAATGGAAACCGGGCATATAGTAGCAGTAATAGAAGCAGACCGGATCGTAAAAGGAGTGACAGTTGGAACTACAGCTAAGATAAGTGTGGCACCCAATATGATTTACAAGAATCTTATCTCAAAATTGGGTAGATCAAAAACCCAGGATTTTGCTAATGCTAATATTAAGGCAGTTGAGAAGATAGCTGACATTATAAGAGAGTGGAACATTGATTGTGAATTTCAACGCCTTCCTCTTTATATCTACACAGAGTCTGGTAAAGGAATTGATGAAATTAAAGGTGAATTTGAAGCTGCAAAACAGTTAGGACTTCCAGTTTCTTACACCGAAGAAGTGCCTTTACCCTTTAAAACTGGTCCAGCTATCAAATATGAGAATCAGGCCCAATTTCATCCGCGTAAGTATCTTCTGGCCCTTTCTGAACATATAATTGGTAAAGGAAGTTATATTTTTGAGAAAACCCGTGCCCTCACTGTCAATGATGGCGAAATCAAAGAAGTAGTAACAGATCAGGGCTCAATAGCGGCCGATCGAGTAATAATTGCAACAAATACACCAGTGTATGATCCCGACCAACTCTACAGACATTTGCATTCAGCAAGATCCTATGTGTTAGCATTATATGCTAAAGGAAATTTCCCTGAGGGAATGTTTATAGACTTCAAGCCTGTGCATACCTATAGGACTACTCCAACAGACAAAGGTAAACTGATCATTGTTGCTGGGGAACACAGTCCGGTCGATGTAGTTGACAAAAATGTTTACTATGGTCGACTTGAAAACTACGCACGCCAACACCTTAATGTTAAGTCTATTGAATATCGCTGGTCCAGTAAAGACTACACCACTGACGATGGTGTACCTCTTATAGGCATGACATCTCAAAAAGACATTTACGTAGCAACCGGATTTGGATTTTGGGGAATGGCAAACGGCACCACTGCTGCCATGGTAATTGCTGATCTCATTAATGGCCAAGAAAATAAATTCGTTGACCTATTCAATCCCTTAAGGTTTCTATAAGACTATTGTAATTTATTATCATAGAATTTACTTGGTAAGTGACAACTTCTGTAGATTTATCAAGACTCATTAAAATAGTAGGAACTTCAGGATATACAGGAGACATCTTTCGCTTACTTGTAAACCTCCTAAATGTTAATTGGAGCTAGCAACTTTGAGAAGTCTTGCAGAGGAGCCTGTAATAAGTACTCAGAGATATCTTAAAGGTTCTCTAAACTTCAATTGCTAGAGTGTCAAAACATAAATTGTCAAAAAAATAAATTAGAACTGAAACACTTTCTCTTGAGTTTTCACCTCAAATGCCTAGTCTTCCACAGTTAAGAGAGAATTAAACCGGAGTTAGATGTATGGAAAAAATTATGCCTGTACTATTTGTAGGTCATGGTTCACCAATAAATGCCATAAAAGACAATAAGTTTACAAGAAGTTGGGAAAATATTTCCAAAAAAATTCCAAAGCCTAAAGCAATACTGGCCATATCTGCACACTATGAAAGAGAGGATACCAGCGTTACTTCAAACGAAATACTCAAAACAATTCACGATTTTTATGGATTTCCGCAACAATTATATGATCAAAAATATGATTGTCCCGGTTCAATGGAACTTACTGTAAAAATAAAAGACTTGATTGAAGATGTTAATTTCGACTTTAAATGGGGCATTGATCATGGAGTATGGTGTGTACTTTCTAAGATGTATCCAAATGCTGAGATTCCTTTAGTTGAGCTGAGTATAAATCGAAATCTTAGTATGCAACAGCATTATGAACTGGGGAAGAAACTCTCTAAATTAAGAGAAGAAGGAATTCTTATTTTCTGCACTGGAAATGTCGTGCATAATCTTACGATGGCAAATATATCCAGGAGTCCATATAAATGGGCAATAAGTTTTGATGAAAAAGTGAAAAAGTTTGTCACAACTCGGGATGATCTGAAACTGATAAATTACAAGTTAATTGGAGAAGACGCATTGTTATCTGTTAACTCCGCTGAACATTATATTCCTTTAATCTATTCTCTTGGCTCAACAAACAAAAATGAAAGTGTCAGCTTTTTTTGTGAAGAGATAGTTTATGCAACTATTTCCATGCGGTGTATATTATTTGGGAACTTATCATAAAAATCGGAATTTGTTTACCCAATCTCGTGTCTGTGACAGCAATGCATAGGAAACCTGACATATGAAATCAAAAAATATCATACTTCTCCTATTTGAGAAATATTTACCTGTCATTGCTATTCTTTGAGCCTGCTATATTTTGGATACCTTCTAAAGTTTCCAACAGATGACAAAGTTAGCATGAACGTCCTGAAATATGGAGACTTCTTTTCGTTTTACCTGTTTGCATTCCCAAGAATACTTACATTTGTCTACCTTTCCAAGAAAATAGGAAGCTCAAAAGTGCTTATAGCATTATGGGAGAAATAGTCTGACAATACTTTCACTTCATTTCCCTCTAAAAGATGTCCTGATAAGCTTGTAATTATCATTTTAGGTATTGATATTAAAGATATTCATTACAATGCTGTGGTTGCGCTGGGCTTAACTGCTCTGAACCTTATTCTATTAGTGCCTGTTTTCTATGTCATTAACAATTATCTTCCCTTTATAATAGGGAAAAAGGCTCATACAAGGGTTTTGAGAGTATAAAAGCACATTTGAGAAGTTCTGATATCATTTTTCGGCTTTGTATAAAACTTCTCAAAATCAGCTTCAACAGGTTGAAAATGAATAAGTAAAAATATATCAGAACGTCAGTTAAAATTAATAGGCATTCTTTATTTCAAAGGTTTTCTACAGAGCCAAAAATATCAGTTAATATTTTGTTTTTTCACTTTTAAGACTTTAAAACTAAAGTATTAATAGCTTCATCAAGCAGGCCTAAACTCCAGCTTGGTCTCGTAAAGAAGATGCCAGAGGTCACCTTTTTGGTTCATTCTTTCCGAATCGATCTCAGCTCCCTGTCCCTCTATCTCGAACCTGATACTCCGTTTCCCAAAAGTGACTTTTCCAAGCCTACTTTCCATCCTGCTGTAATCAAGGGCATCGGCAAGCCTAACGAGGGCAGCTACTTTCAGCGTAAGATCCTGTAGGTCTTCAGGCATTCTTCCGAAAGACTTTCCTCTAAGTTTTTCGAGTTTCTTTTTCTCGATCTTCTTCTTATGCAGAAAAGCCACCCAGGCTACAGCAGGCCAGAGCTTTTCCGGCAGTTTAGAAGGTGGGTGTAGGCGCAAGATATCTCTTCCTGCTTTGTGATGATTTTCAAAATCTGTGGCCACACCGGTATCATGAACTAGCGCAGATAGTTCCACGAAATCACGCATTTCGTAATCCAGCCCGTGGATAGACTGGAGGATATCAAAAAGTTCAAGAGCATTTTTTGCCACGTTATCCGCATGGCTGCGCTCGATCTCGTACTCGTGGAAAAGTGCTTCCAGAGGCAGAGGTTCAGGAGAAAACTCTTCCCCAGACTGCTCATCCCCTTCAAGTCTTTCATCTGAATTCACACTGGACTTGTTTTTCATTTTTCTTTCTCTTATTTATATCAGTATTGAGATCAACTCAAGT
>DATMYS010000222.1:0-5683 GCA_035560835.1 Methanosarcina sp. | reverse complement strand
TAATTGCATGTTTAAACTAATTCTCCTTTTTTACTTTATTTAAGTATTATAACTCAATAATTAATCACTCCGGACTGTGCATTTGAGACAAGAAATTAAGGACATGAAGCCTTGTAAGTTACTTAGGGTTAATACAGTAAAATTTTTCTCAAATAATTCTTCATTTTCAATTTTGTAGATCCTAAGTATATACCTATGACCTGAAATAAGAATCCGGAATCCTTAGTTTAAACATGTATTTTGGAGGTATCAATTGTAGTCAAATCCTCCGAGGTAAAAACTTCCTATGCCTATATCTACTCTCCTTTGATAATGGTCAGTACTTGTTCAAGATTTACTCTTAGTGATTCCGCTCCGCTGAATGTATCGTCGTAGATTATGAATTGCAAACTCACTAAATCAAAAGGGATTTGCTCAATCTTCTGCGCAATCATGATTATCTTTTTCTCGAGAGACATAGCAATCCCAACTTCTAGCATTACATTCGAGTTATTGTGAGTGATATCTGCAATAATTATACCCGCACGAGCAATAGTGCCCGTGATATGATCCATAATGCTGCCTGCAACTGCGATTTCAGCAGCTCGCGTGGTAGTAAGACCAAGTTTGTCTGCTGTGAGTTGGATAACATTGTAAATAGGTTCTAGCTCTTTCATAAAGGGCATCGAGACAAAAACAAGGAACGGGTCTTCTTCGATTTCACCTGGCAGATCAGCTGTTCTAATTTTGGCATTCTGTCTTATTTTAGCCGCTTTTTCAACTTCTCGTACAGCTACAGCCTGTTCTTGAGGATTGAATTTTGCTATAAATGAGTTTACCGTCTGCTGATAATCATTATATATATCACGCAGATTGAGATTAGTCGCCTCCGCAATTTTAAGTTTTCCTCGGAGCTCAGTAGCTTCAGCCTCAAACTTAGCTGCTCTTGCTAATATTTCATTTAAACCGTGAGAATGAGAATCCAGAAGTTCAGGCAAAATACCAAAAACGGGTGAATCATCAATTAGCTCGCTGCCGAAAAGTGCACCAAGGAGTTTCTGAATCGCGGGAATTGCTTCCTTTTCACCACCGACCCGATCCTTGTAAAAAACAACATTCAGATCCTGAATGTCGAATGGTAACTTTGTTCCTTCCAAGGCCACCAGGATAGTGCCATTACGTAGCGAGTGACGCACACCTAGCTCGTAGAACACATTTGGGTTTAGTTCAGTTAGGTCAGCTACAACTATATCGGCTGTGTAGATATGCTGAATAACTTTCTTGTTGATTGAGCCAGTTTTGCTGATGAAGTCAGCGCGAACCACATCGAACGCTCTTTCCCCGTTAACTTTGAATCCCTCTACTGCCTCTCGGATTATATTGTCATAACGATTTAAGTAGATATCATAGGCCTCGCCCGATCCAATTGGCATAATTACGAAACAGAGCTTCATTTTTTCATCTCTAGTTAGCGTGATCTCATTAGTTTTTCTTTGGCGGGCGGTAAGGAAGAAGTGCAATGGGGTAGATCAAATGATGACCACATCGCTAAATAGAATGTTGTCACACTCCAGTATTGCCCAGTCGATTCCAGTGCTTTCAGAATCATGCAAATTTTTTGCACCCTTTCACTGGCACACTACGTTTTCGCCAGTTTCTCTCAAAGATTCATAGAAAAAAGAAATTAAGGACAGACAATAGTATCAAACAACCCTACTACTAACTCTGCCAGTTCCTTGCTTTTTTCAGTTGAAGTCATCAAAGTGTCGGCACGGGAAGCACGGCATCCAAGCCTCTCAAATGCAAATTCGTCCGCTGGATCCCGTTCATCGAAAACAAAGATGTCCAGGAAATCCTGATAATATTCCGCAACCCCCATTGAAGAGACTTCAAGCCCGCAGGCCTGCATGAGTTTCCCAGCAGGTCCGCTTACAGGGGCATTGCCAATTATTGGGCTGACTGCCACTACCTTTTTCTTTTTCAGCAGATCTTTCATGCCTGGCAGGGAAATGATAGGCCCTATACTCGTGATCGGATTGCTTGGCCCTATCAGGATGTTGTCGTCGTTTTCCAAGGCTTCAAGTACCTTTGGAGAGATTGAAGCTTCGGAAACTCCAGCTATATCAACACCCAGCACTTCGGGTTCTCCATGTTTTCCGATCCAGAAATCCTGGAAATGCATAGTTGTTTCAGGAGTTTCTATATAAGTAGAAACAGGATCGTCAGACATGGGCAAAATCTTTGCATCAATTCCGAGAATGGACGCAAGCTCTAAAGTCGCGTCTGTAAGGGAAATTCCACTCCGGATAAAATTCGAGCGAATTATATGGGTTGCTCTGTCACAGTCCCCAAGCTTCATGCTTTCAGTAATGCCCAGTTTCTGCATACGTTCATAAGTCAGAAAGGTGTCGTCTTTTATGCCCCACCATCTTTTTCGGTCGATCTGGTCTGAGAATAAATAGAGTACCGTATCCAGGTCAGGACAAATAAGATTTCCCGAAACCCAGAGGTCTTCGGCAGTGTTTACAACAACAGTCAGTTCCTCAGCTGGGAGGATTTCCTTGAGTCCATCAAGGAGCTTTGGAGTTCCGGTGCCGCCTGAAAATATAATCATGATAATACCATATCCGGCTTTCTTTTAAACTTTAGGGTAGCAGGCGTTTATACAAAATCTACAGTATCAGAGTAGTAGTAACAACAATATATAATGAAATCTGTCTAAAGAATAATGAAGGTTGTCCTTGATCCAGTACATGGTTACATCGAGCTGGATGATTTAGTTCAGGATCTTCTTTTCACCCCCCAGATGCAGCGCCTGAGAAGGGTCAGACAGCTTGGATTTTCAAACCTTGTCTACCCGGGAGCGAATCATTCGCGTTTTGAACACTCGCTTGGAACAATGCATCTTGCCTCCACGCTAACTAGGAGTCTCGACTCTATTGAAGAGAACAGGAAAAACGAGATAAAAGCTGCTGCTCTTCTGCACGATGTAGGGCATGGACCTTTTTCTCACGTTACCGAAAATGTAATTGACAAATATACGAGGCGAAGGCATGACGATGTAAAGGAAATCCTGGGAAAAGGAGAAATCAGAGAAGTCCTGAGCAAATATGGAATTTCTCCCGGAAATCTCGTAAAACACATAAAAGGAGAGACTTCTCTGGGGCAGATCCTTAGCAGTGAGATTGACGTGGATCGAATGGACTATCTTGTTCGGGACGCTCATTATACAGGTGTGGCCTTTGGGGTCGTGGATTACAATCGCCTGATAAAGCAGATGAATTTTTATGAGGATAGGCTCGTTGTAGATTATGGTGGATTAAAAGCTGCTGAATCCCTTTTAGTCTCACGTTTCTGGATGAACGCATCGGTCTACTATCATCATGTAACCAGGATCTCGGAAGCTATGTGTTCCAGAGCAGTGGAGTATATGATTGAAAACAACGAACTTGACCCTTTCAGGCTCAGGCACATGGACGATATAGACCTTGTTGCATCCATGCGAAAAGCAGCAGGATATGCAGGAGAACTTTCACGGTTGCTGGATGCCCGTAAACTCTATAAGCGGGCACTATACGTAGGCCTAGCAGACGTAGGAAAAGCCGTACTCAGGCACCGCGACCGAATCAGAAGGGTAGAAAAAGAAATTGCAGAACTGGCCGGGGTTAATTCTGAGTATGTACTTGTGGACATTCCTAAGACGCCTGAAATGCTGGAAATGCAGGCCATGATAAAGACTGATCACAAAATGATCCCTCTTAACGAGGCTTCTCATTTCGTATCTATCCTTCAGGAAGCCCATATGGATAACTGGAGAATGGGAGTATATAGCCCTAAAGAGCACTGCGAAGCCGTGGGAAAGGCTGCCAGAGACTATTTTGACGTTAAAAAACCCCTAAAGCAGTTTAAACTGAGTGATCTCTAAAGTAGAAGAGAATAAATAAAAAGGAAATTTAAAAAGGGAATTTAAAAGAGAAGTTAAAAAAGGGAAACTTAAAAAACTTAAAGGAAAAAAGTATTTTCCTTGAAATTTTAAGGATTGAGGTAGAAATTTGTTTCAGATAAAACGGAAAGTGGGGAAAGTTGAGATTGTACTTGATGCAAAGAAGGTAGGGAAAGATTACCTGTTGACCCTTACAGGCGGAGAGGAACATGTGGGAGCTGTTGCCGTAGGGCTTTTTGATGAGAAAAGTCAGAGATCAAGTTCATCGGTGATAACAATGTCCGGGCATCGGGAGGAATATCTTGCCCTGGATGGGGCAAGGCAGGTGAGCAGAGCCACAAGGAAGACCTCGGTGTTTGTTGTCGGAATACACCAAGATAATATCAGCCCGGAAGAAATAAAGAATATAGTCTCAGCCGCAGGGGAAATGGTGGAAAGCTTCATTGCCTTTTATGAAAAAGGAGACGAACTGGAAGGGCAAGATAAAGATTTGAAATAATGCATAGAGAATAATAGTAGCGGCATAGAGAGAATGATAAAAGTAACGGCATAAAGACGAATAATGAAAATAACCGCATAGAGATGAGTAATGAAGTACCAGCAGGAACATTAACGGCAGGACAAAATGGAGATAACGGTAGGAATCAGCGGAGCCTCAGGGGTCCAATATGGAATTCGCCTTCTTGAAGTACTGGCGGAAAAAGGGATTAAAACCCATCTGGTTTTAACGGATGCCGCAAAACAGATAATCGAAATCGAAACTGATTATATCCCCGAGGAAGTGGAAAAACTTGCAACCTGGAGTTATTCCCATAAAGATTTTTCAGCACCAATAGCCAGTGGCTCTTACAAGACAGGAGGAATGGTTATCGCTCCTTGCAGCATGAAAACTCTTGCAGCCGTGGCAAATGGGGTCTCTGATACCCTTCTTACAAGAGCCGCAGACGTCTGCCTCAAAGAGGAGAGAAAACTTATTCTGATGACCCGGGAGACCCCACTTAACCTTATACACATCGAAAATATGCTCAAGGCTAAAAAAGCAGGAGCAAGCATCCTTCCAGCCTGCCCGGGCTTTTATTCAAGACCCAAAACCCTTGAAGACCTGATAGATACCATGGTGGGAAGAACTCTTGACCTGCTCGGGATAGAAAACGAGATTTATCGACGCTGGAAGTAAAGAAAAAGAATCTTAAGAAAACTTCAAAATTTCGGAAAGATCAGATAGAAAGAGTCTTCAGACAAAAGGAGTTTTGATCTTTCAAAATGAATTTTCCAGAGAAAGCATGACAGGCCCATGTTCTAACGAAAGCTATATAAAGGATGATATCGTTTGAAGGGAAGTACCCCTTGGGATAGTAGGGTAGCTTGGTCCATCCTCGAGCGTTTGGGACGCTTGGACCGCGGTTCAAATCCGCGCTATCCCATTTATGTATTTTTCCTAATGCTTCTTTTTTAGAACTTTCATTTTGAAATTTATGTTTTTTATTCTCATCTCTCCCATACCACTTTTGCATAATAGGTATGGTAATTGACCAAGTTTTGCAAAAGAGTGGAATCTACTTTTTGGGCAAACTTAAGTATAATTGTTCTCTTCCAATTTTAAGTAACTGAATTTACAATTTTGTTTTTAATTTATTGACATTGAACTGAAACTCTAAAAGCATTCTCTTCACTTTTTATGTCTAAAAGCTACAGTTTCTACATAAATTCATTGTTTCACAGGCAGTGCGCCTAATTTTCTGTAAAATCACAAATCTCAAT
>DATMYS010000221.1:0-6372 GCA_035560835.1 Methanosarcina sp. | reverse complement strand
ACTAAACCCGGTTTATATTGATAACTAAAACCAAATCATCCATAAATAAAAAAGAAGGTCATCTCCGTGAGTTACTGATCAATTCTGAAAAAGAGAGTAGATTTTCTATGTTTGAAAAATTGGAGAGATATTCTTGTGTCTACGTCTTTCAATAACTCAGGATCGTTACCCAACTCAGGATCGTCACCCAAAGGAAAATAGCACATGTAATCCTCAGATAACTGTGCAAACACCGTTACAGTTATCAAAAAACGATGTTTTTGGAGTCCTCCAGAATGACAGGAGAAGATGTGCCCTGGAAATCCTTCGAAGGCAGGGGAGACAGAGTGTCCGTTCACTGTCAGAAGAAATCGCCCGAATTGAATCTCAGGACGAAGAGCCAAAGAAGAACATTAGAAAAAGCGTATATGTTTCACTGCTCCAGACACACATTCCAAAAATGGAAAGTTTGGGGATCGTTGCCTACAATAAGGAGCAGGACATCGTGGAACTTCTACCTGCTTCCCGGGATTTTGACATTTACCTGGAAACTGTTGAAAAAGGAGACATACCCTGGAGTCAGTTTTATCTTGGCCTGAGCATATTTGCCATAGTCAGCAGTATCGTTATATTTACAGGGTTAATCAAATGGATCCCGAGCTCTAAGTGGATGTTGTTTATAGATGGTCTTTTCATGGCCGCTTCAATAGCTCACTGTCGCTATGTCCGCAAACTTGGGAAATAAGCCAGTTCACTCATAATGTAAGCATGTGACACCTTGATATGTTTTAGTTTTTTTGTGATATAAAAATAAATTACGTTTAATTTTTTCTGTTTTAGATTTTATCTCCTTATCTCAGGGCACATGAGGTATTTCCATACGGACATTTACCTCAAGTTTTCTTCTACAATTAATCATTTTTCGAGCTAATTGGAGATTAACCTTCTATTCAACACAAAGCTTAGTGATAACGGTAATTTCCCATTAAAAACCCAAAATTTCTGTCAATTAGCCAATAACTAATACTAAAAACCTCTCTAGGAGAAAAAATCTTGATATAAAAAATTTGAAATTTCAGAAAAAGATCTGATATATACAGGGATGAAAATCGAAAATGGAGGCTTAATATTGGTTAATAAAAAAATAATACTGAGTGTGCTTGTTATAGGCTGTATTGCCACCGTTGCGGGCGCAGGAACATGGGCATACTTTGACGATGCGAAGACATCTAATAATAATGTCATTGGTACAGGAACTCTATCACTCACTGCTAACGGTAATGCACTTGATAGTTTCACACTTAAAGACCTTGTTCCAGGAAAGTCAGACGACAAAGCAAAGACGGTAAGTTTGAAAAATGGTGGGACTATTAAAGGTCAGCTCACTGCAGAGATCAGTGCAACCGGTGATGTACCACCACATTTGTCAGTCACGCTCGATGGTAAACCAATGACAAATGGTGCAAAAATTGACCTTGGTCAACTAAGCTCAAATGAGCAAAAAGACTTCAATATTGGATACAACTTCCAAGACACTGGTCAGAGCCAAAATGATGAGCAGAGTAAGACCATTACTTACGTCATTACTTATCGCCTTAAGCAGATTACTTAAACAAACTACTTTGTGGAATATTAGCCGGATCCAAAAATCCGGAACTCCACACCATTTTACACTATAAACAAAACAAATTCCTTTGAAAATAAGCAGTGTGCCAATTTTTCTGTAAAATAATAAATCTCAAAAAGTAATTGGGTAGAAGATGTCAGATCAGAAGCTCAATTTTTACAGAGTATACAAAAATTTGACTTCGAATTTACAGCGAATTCGTGACACTGCCAAAATGCGATTTTGAACGTAAAAATTACAGCATTCCAAAAAATTGATGAATCACAATAACAATGAGCTCATCCCAAAAATTAAAATTGGTTATCTAACGGATGAGCTCAATAACAATAAAAAAACAACAATAAAACCATGTGGCGTCATTGCAAGAGTTACAATAGGTCTAAGAGTACAAGTTAAGTTGTGACCTCTTTCAATTGTAAAAATTAAAGCAGGTCACAACACTTTTTGGATAGTCTAAGAACCTAATTCGTACAAAGGAAAACATTACTATAAACAGAATGATCTAAAATGAGGGCATCTAATAAGATTATTTTTTTGGGATTGGTATTTGTTTGTCTCATCTTCACGTTCAATACTTTACCTTTTTCAGGTACATATGCTTCTTTCAGTGATACAAAATATACACATGGTAAAATCACCTCAGGGTTCTGGGACACACCAGCCAGTCTGATCGGATTACCAGATCTCAATTTGACCGCAAAAAGCGAAAAACTCAATGGAACTACTAACATTTCAAGAGAAAATAAGGACTCGATATCCACTTACGAAAGTCTCTTAGCCGAAAATTCTTCGGATAATGTAAGTTCATCTCTGAATAACGTAAGCTCAGCAGAAAAGCTGACGAATAATTCCACTACAGCAGAAAATGAGACAACTAAACCGACAGAATCCAGTAAAAACAGCATGGATTCAAGCATGGGTTTAAGCTCTGGTTCCACAACAAATTCAGAAAAAAATGAAGAGATTCTCCCGGTTGCAAACTTTAGCAGCAATGTAACTGAAGGTTATGTCCCCTTGACTGTACAGTTTACGGATCTTTCAGAAAATGTAACCGAACGGAACTGGGATTTTGGAGACGGAGATACTTTAAGTGAGCAGGATCCAGTACATACTTATTATTCAGCAGGAACTTATGAAGTTGGTCTAGTTACAAACAATGAAAATGGTACAGATTCAAAGCTTGCCACAATAACAGTATATGAACAACCTGACGGAGTCATTCCGGTTGCAAACTTCACCAGTAATGTAACAGATGGTTTTGCTCCTCTTACAGTTCAGTTTACAGACAGCTCAGAAAATGCAACTGCGATAAACTGGGATTTCGGAGACGGATATACTTCAACAGATCATGACCCAGTTCATACTTACTTTGCAGCAGGAAACTATAGCGTGAACTTGACAGCAAGTAATGGAAATGGAACAAGTTCGAAACTCGCTACAATAAATGTTCAGAAGCAACCTGCCGGAGTACTTCCGGTTGCAAATTTCAGCAATAATTTAACTGAGGGATATGCTCCTCTTACAGTTCAATTTACGGATCTTTCGGAAAATGTAACAGAATGGAAATGGGATTTTGGAGATGGAAATACATCAGGAGAGCAGGATCCCAAGCATACCTTCTCGATACCAGGAAACTATAATATTAACCTGTCAGTAAGCGATGGAAACGGCACAGATTCAAAACTTGACACAATAACCGTTTTACAACCCATACTTCCAGTTGCAAATTTCAGCAGTAATGTAACTGAAGGTTATACTCCATTGACTGTACAGTTTATCGATCTATCTGAAAATGCGACTGGGATAAGCTGGGATTTTGGAGATGGAGACACTTCAACCGAGAAGAATCCAGTGCATACTTACTCTGCAGCAGGAAACTATAACGTTAACCTGACAATAAGCAACGAAAATGGAACAAATTCAAAACTTGACATAGTAACCGTTTCACAACCCATACTTCCAGTTGCAAATTTCAGTAGTAACGTAACTGAGGGTTATGCCCCCTTGACTGTTGACTTTACTGATCTCTCCGAAAACGTAACCGAATGGAAATGGGATTTTGGAGACGGAAATACTTCAAGTGAGCAGTATCCCACGCATATTTATTCTGCGTCAGGGAGCTATAAAATTAGCCTGATCGCAAACAATGAAAATGGCACAAGTACAAAAACGAGCAAGATTACTGTGGATAAAAGTCCTATAGTAATCTAATTTAAAAGATTGTACTTCATTTGGATTAGTAAACGAACGATGTTAGCATGATACCTCTCGGAAAAAAATTGATCTCAAAAATTAAAAGCCCTGACAAGTCAGAGTTGATAATCCTGAAAATAGAAGTTCCAGTATGGGAATAAAAAATGAATAAAAAAGAAACTCTCCAAGTAGCCATTGACCTACTCATTGTGATTCTTCTGTTCAATACCTTAATTCCATTCATAACAGGCTCAGAAAAAGCTTTGATAGTATTAAGCGGGAGCATGACTCCTCTAATGCTACCTGGAGATGTGGTAGTTGCAAAATCAGTAGACCCAAATGAACTTACTGTTGGAGATATCTTAACTTTTCGGGATCCTGGAGGTAAACCTAATATCTACGTAACTCATCGGATCATCGCCTTAAAAGAAGATAAGGAGCTAATTTTTAAGACAAAAGGGGATGCAAACAATGCAGAAGACGACTTCAATGTGACGGCATCAAAAGCTGTAGGGAAACTAGTCTTTGTAATCCCATTTGTAGGCTACTTACCTGAAATCACAAAAGATAAAAATATTTTTTCCCTCATGGTTATATTACCTGCAAGTTTAATCATAATTAGTGAAATATGGAATATTATTCTATATAGCAACCCTCGACACGCCAGAAAGGCAGAAAGGGAACGCAAGAAAACAATGAAGAGAACTTTTTATACGGTGAAAGGAAAGAGACTGGCAGCGATTATTTTTATAACCGGGCTTATTTTTACAGGAATAATCACATATAACTTGGGGAAGAACGGGCCTGTAATTCTAGAGAGAGAAAACACTGTAGAGAACTCAGGATTTCTTTCTATGGTATATATTTTCACGCCTGAGGACTCAAAGCAGACACTTGCAATTGATCATTGGTACGGGGTGGTTTCCCAGAATAATGAAACTAAAGTTATTGCGCCGGGAAATACGCCTGCAAAATTGAATACAGTACCTTACATTCTGCCTGTTTTCTGGATACTCGAACTTACGAGAATAAATCCCTATCTTCCTGTGGCTGCCGAAATTGTAGTTTATACCTCAATTTTTACACTACTATTACTTCCCATATGGTACAGGAAATCTACTATTGGAGGGCGTAGGAAAAGGATCAGATTTCACCGGATGTTTGCACAGTGGAAGCGGACTCTTCGCTTTGTAAATTTTTAAGGAAGTTAACTCAAATGATCTGCGATAAAATAACATAAGCAATTTTAAGAATGTATCAAAGATTTTTGTGAGCAAAAAGACGGATTTAGTTGATTATTCGGGATACTTAGTTCAGAAACAATATTGAGTTCTGGGATTAGCTATTAGAGACTCATTGACATTATTAATAGATTTGTCAATATATAATTATAAGAGATTGGATAAAATTGGAATACTTATCCATCAGGGAGATACGAGGGCGATATTCTGAAAGTTCTACTATTTAAACTTAAAAATGCCATAATAGAGAGACATAGATTACTCATATTTTTGTTCGGAATCATGCTGATTCTTTGCGGACTCTGGACTTACGAGGCTTCAAAGCCAGTGTATGAAGACAAGAATGAAGTAATTACTTCCTATACACATCATGGATCCTATACTTATACGGTACCTGTAACAAAAGCAAACCCACTCTACGCAGAAGGAACCACGCTTAAAATGGGGTTGCCTGCGTATTATTTTGCCATATCTCCCACTCTTGACATGTCATTCACTTACAGTCTTGAAGCTGATGATCCTTCTGACATCAGAGGGAAACTACAAACAATGGTTGTTGCAACTGATAAGGAGGAACCTGGGACTGAGGGCAATTATGGAGATAACGGATCTGAGGTTGAAGGATCTGGTAAAGAAGAGAAAATCTTCTGGCAGAAAGTGTTTCCCTTGAAATATAAAGAAGGTGCTGACACTTGGACTGGAACATCCGTCACTAGAAACTTTTCCCTTAACGTTTCTGAAATCCACTCAATAGTCAAAGATGTCCAGAATCAGCTAGAATGCTCAGATGATGCAACGATAGAAATTGTAAACCGCGTCAGCTATACTGGGAAAGTAAATGGAGAGAATGTTCAAGGCACAAAAGATTTTGTTATACCGCTGGTAATAAGTTCTTCATACTATCAGGTGCCTGAGGAACTGGAATTCAGTCAGGATACTAATAGAACTAAAAAGATAAGTGTCAAGAGTTCCCCTACACTATCAACCATTAAGATACCTCTTCTCTTATTCCTGCTTAACTTAGTTTTTGTTGGAACGATTTTTCTCTGTGTGAAAACAAATAAAATTGAGCCAGATTATATCGAAAAACTGGAAAAGGAACGCAGCCGCGAACCTTTTAAGGAATTTGTCAGCAGTGGTAAGCTTCCAGTAGACAGGAATTCCCTTATCAAAATTGAGATATCTTCTCTCCAGGGACTTGTAGACGCAGCTGTTGATATGAATTCACGGATAATTTATGATTCGGAAGCAGGGATATATTTTATGATACATAGTGGTGTGTTGTACATTTTCTTTGATACACCGAAGGGAGAAAACAAGAATCTATAATTA
>DATMYS010000220.1:0-5799 GCA_035560835.1 Methanosarcina sp. | reverse complement strand
TTTTGTAATTATAAATATAAAAACTGAAAAAGAAGAGTGTTAGTGCTTTATGAAACCCAATATTCAAAGAACTGTGATTCCACTGTTTGCTTCGCTTACAGTTTGTTTGATGCTTGCCCAATCAGGTGTTGCAGGTCCAACTCCGGAGATTGCCGGGATTCCTTTCGACACAAATGAAACCTTATCTGACGACTTTCACTGGAATGCAACTACTTTTGGCGGTTTTGTCTATCCTGTAAACAAACACAAGGACTTTGTAGCTTCTGAAAACTGGTGGGGAGAACGCCTTGATTATGTCGAAAAAGACGGACAAAATGAACTTGGCAAAAATCACCCTGGAAACCACGTAATAGGGGAAGATGAACTTGTATATACCACACATCCATTCTCTAACAAATATGAACTTGTTTCCGACCTTGAACTTAATGCAAAAACAACTCCCGCAGAGCTTGGAGGAATGTTTTACTACAAGCTCGGGTGGTTTGGGAAGCAATATGTTATCGTTGGAAACGACTCTACAAAGCTTGGAAACCTTGTGATCTCTCAGACTTCCGATGAGAAAAAACAGTTAAAAGCCGGAGATTCCTGGGATATCGGGAGTAATTATTCTCTGAAAGCTAATCAGGTAGGTGCGGACGGGGAAAAAGTATGGTTCTCATTGTACAAAAACGGAGAAGAACTCGAGTCAGGAATAGCGAATACAGACGAGACAGTTGCGGATAAAACTTTTACTGCAACTGCGGATTTCGGAGATCAGAAAGACCAGCTTTACTTTATAACCTATGTAGATTCCGTATTTACAAGTGCTACTGATTCCTTTGCAGTTTTCAAGTATACCTGGCTCATTGATAAAGATAGCATAATGAACATCGAAAACGGAGATGAATATCAGGGTTTTGAGGTAAAAAAAGCTTCAGAAAACGAAATTGTTCTGGAAAACTCAAAGTCGATAACCCTAAATCTTGATAAGGATGTAAAGAATTACTTTACCGATTCCTGGTATTTCCAGACCTCGGATAAAGGAAAGGGCAGCACTTCTTCAGAAGGATATGTTATCTATCCAGCAACCGACGTTACTGTAGAGGATCAAGCTACTTCAGGATCAACAGGAAACACGACGTCTTCAAATGAGGAAAACATAACCGAAGAGACAAATGTAACAAAAACAGTCCTTAGTGTTAATGGTTCTGAAGATGTTTCCAATAAATCTGTATCTGCTCCTATTATTCAGAGCACAGCTAATGATTTCAAAGGTAATAGTAACCTCAACGAAGAAGAAGCAAAAGGAGAAGGAACATCTGCAAAAACTCCTGGTTTCGAAGTTCTTGGAGTGGGTCTTGAGATTGCCGTATCTCAGGCTCTTCTAAAAAGGAGAAATTAACCTCTTTAAAAAGAAAGACTAAAAGAGAGTAATCTCTTAAGTCTCCTTTCTGTTCATTTTTAGAAATTCGGTATACTATAATTTTTAACTTGGAGTTTTTGAAACTCGGTATTTTCGGTCAAGCATTTTTTAAAAGAGTCGCAGGTCTGCTTCGTTTCAAGGTTGCAGGCTGATTTTCGGTCAAGCCTTTTTTTAAAAGGGTTGCAGCTCTGCTTCGTTTCAAAGTGACAGGTTGATGAACGGTTTAAGGTTCTTAATTCTCTGCTCTATTAAATCAGCAGAAGCGCAATAAACCCGCTTAAAAAGATCCCATCAAAGGTTCCTGCCCCTCCTATGCTTGCAACCGGAGCCCCAAGGTTCTTAATTTTTCCCAGGTTCAGAAGATCGGCTCCAATAAGGGTTCCGAGCACTCCTCCTGCATAGGCGGCGACAACACGGCACTGGTCAACCGGGCAGTCCGGAATATGAATAATTGATGTCAGTAAAATCGCAGTAAGGGCAGCTGCAAGAGGCGGGACAAGGGCAGGGGTTGCAATACCTATCCCGCGAATCGGCTTTGCTACGGAATGAGTTATGACTGCAACTATTAAGATACTTGCACCTGCAAGCAGGAGAGACGAAGGGAATTTTGTAAGAAGGTAAGCTGAAATCAGAACCGGAATAACCGCTCCTCCGACATTCACAGCAATTGTCGTTTCATTTCTTATCACACGCCGGAATGGAACCCTGTAAGATACGCCAAAAACACGGACATAACTATCTCTAACTACCGGAGTATCGGATTTGAGGGTTGCCAGAGGGATATTGATACCGCTTCCGAGGAGGGATAGTAACATAATAAGGACCGCGTCCCCTACAGAGAAGCCTATTTTCGTAAAGGCGGAAATAATTACTCCAAAAAAGAGAAAACTAAGCCCGAAGATCAGAATAAAGATCAAAAGAAGAAGGAATGTAAGGCTAAAAGGAATGTAAAAAAGTTGTCTTCTCATGAAATCTTCCCACTTTCTTTATTTTTCCACATACTTAGAGATATACTTTCTTCATTTATGAGTCTATGTGCTGCCCTTCTTTCTTACATATTCCATCAGGATCTTTGCTATTGGAAAGTCTGCAACTCAACACTTCAGAAATATAATTAAAAATTTATACGTTTGAGTAAAAAAGTTCTGGTTTTCAGGATTAGATGTATCTTACCGCAGGCTTCAGGCATTCCATGCAGATTATTTCTTTCGCGTCTTTATATACCCTTAGAATTCCGCCAGATTCGGATATTGTAACCGCGATCGCAACCGTATCCCTGGTGATTGCGGCTGCCGAAACGTGTCTGCCTCCCAGTCCTTTCTCTATATCCACATTTTTCGCATCAACGTCAAGATAGCGGCCTGCGGCATGGATAATGCCGTTTTCATCCACCACAAAAACTCCGTCAAGCTGGGAAAATTCCTTTATGGATTCCCAGTTTCTCTTGTCAATGATATTCCGGTAAGTTTCATCGTGGCCTGCATAAGGATTCAGTATTAGCTGGTGAGAGCGTTTCAGAACTTCTTCGGAATCGCCTATTATGAAGGCAGCTCCTATTTTTTTTCCTTCCCTGCCTGTCAGGACAATATCAAAAGATATTTTCATAATTGCACTTAGCACTTCCGGTTTTATCCTCTCCTGACATTCCTTCATTGCTTTTACAAAGGGATTTTCGTCGAGGTTATGTACAATAATCGAACTGGAACCGCGGGTTTCGACTACACCTACAATAATCCCGTTTTCCAGTTCTCCAAGCACGTATTCTATGGCGGCAGCTTGCTGAAGGTTGTCAGAATTACCTGAGGCTTCGCGGTTTATCTGGTCGCCGAGTTCCTTTAGAGGATTTTTTCCATCCTTTCCAGTGGAGACCAGGTGATCTATTATGCTTTTAGGACGCATGGAGATGTAATAGACCGGAATTCCCCCAGTTTCGATCCCTTCAAAACTCAACTCTCCGGAAACCATAATTGCGGCAGCATCAAGTTCTCTGGAAATCCGGGCTGTCGTTTCTGCAATTATACGTGCTCTATCCATATGATCCACCGCTTTTTCTTTTCGCAGCAACCGGTTTGCGGCTCCACTTTTTGCTTTTGGAATTACTGTTTCTTTGAACTAACATCATTTTCTTAAATCAGGGTTATTATTTTTTAACTTAGCGTTTTTTTCGGGATAAAATTCTTTTACCCAGGTTAACATTGAGGCCTACTTTATAAATACTTAAGCTTATACTTACATCTCTGTACTTATCTCTTATATATTATAATTGCCCTGTAATTCCTTCGATCTGTCCTTTTTTCCACCCTGCTTTTTTTTCACTATTATCTCTTTCATCTTTTTCTAAAGGATTTGTAAAGGGTTTACAATGCCTTCGAAAAAGGGATCTAAACTCAGTTTTCCAGACGAAAATTAACAGGAAGATTTTTCTTGTTCGTTTTTCAATTAAGATTGGTGAATGCTTTGATCAGGACATTTATAGCAGTGGAATTAAACCCCGGTTTTACGGAGAAGATTCGAGAGCTTCAGGCCAGATTTTCTGGTTTTGATCTCAAATTTGTTGATCCTGAGCTCGTTCACATAACTCTGAAGTTCCTGGGGAACGTGGACGAATCAAGAGTTTCCTCACTTTCTGCAGCTCTCGACTCCATTGCGTGCGAGCCTTTCGAAGCAAAAGTAGGAGGACTTGGAGTCTTTCCCAAACCTTCGAATCCCAGAGTCCTCTGGCTGGGTGCAACCGGAAACTTCAGGGCGTTACACGACAACGTAGAGGAGTTGCTGGAACCTTTTAAATTCGAAAAAGATGACAGGGAATTTACTGCCCATGCTACTCTTGCCAGGGTAAAATTCCTCAAGAAGGATCAGAAAACCGCGTTCATAAACATAGTAAAGGAATTGAAGGATATCGAAATCGGTACTATGTGGGTAAATAAAGTGCTTTTAAAGAAAAGCACACTGACTCCGGAAGGACCGATCTATGAAACTCTGCATACAGTGTATATGGATTAAATTTCCTGTGCTAGATTTTTCTTTCTTCTCTATTTTTTTCTTTCCTACTTTTTCTGCCTTCTCTGTTAGACCTTTCTTTCGTGCGGTAATAGCGCATCTCATATTTGTGATCTTTTTGAATTAACTTTCCCTGCTCTGGATCGTTTACTCCTCTGGAACCGATTCGTACAGCTTTCTCCTTTCCGAAGGCATGTCTTTGAGAAACTCCTTTGCTTCTTCGGGAGACACGGCCCTACGGGTCCCATCGGGTTCCTGTATTATAACGCCACTTTCTGAGAGCATTCTGTAGCGTGCTTTCCGGATTTCTTTGTTAGGATGGCAGACAAAGTGACAGTTTGAACAGGTATATTCCATTCTGTTTCCTGGAATCAGGCATATGAAAAATCCGCCTTTGATCCTCGGCCTTTTGATGTAAGCTTCTATTGTACCGGGCAACGCAGCGATAAAATCTTCATCCTTTTTGGGAATTTCAAAGCGAGCTGGAGACCAGGTAGACCATTTTCCCGAGGCATTCAGACCTGTAAGCCCACCACAGACAAGGAAACAGCGGCTGTTGCTTCTCCTTTTTCCGTAGCTAAACTCCTTTCCTCCAAGATTTACAGTGACCTTCTCAAGCGGGTCAACATATCCAGAGGAGCAGACTGCAAGGCAGATCTTGCATTCGTCACAATAGTTTTCTTCTTCCGGCAGTGGCTCTGTTGGGATAAGCTTCGCATCCGTAACTACAGACGCCAGGACAATTGCTGAACCATATTCCTTTGTAATTATGTTCCCTGAGTACCCGAAATGTCCTATCCCGGAGCGAACTGCCAGGTACCTATGGGAAATAGGGGGGTGCATATCCAGCAACCAGTTTTCCGAATCCTGACGGTAAACGAAATTTGCAAGCTGGGGGGCAGCTTTGTACCCATACTGCTGTAAGAATCCTGCCATTTCAAGTGCTATCCCGTTGGCAAGGGTGGTGGTTCGCACTTTATTGGTGTCAAGGGATTTATGGTCCTCTTTTCTAAAGTAAGGTTCTATAAGGTTCTGGTCGAAAGCAAGGGCAAAAACTACTGCCGATTTCGCCCCTGGCAACACATATGTTAGATCCGTAGAAGGGGGACCGCCTGCAAGGGTTTCGGTTGTTGCGATGCCTACTCTAAAGGCTCCGAAGGTTAGAGCCATTTCTTTGAGCTCTTCGGTTAGTTTCTCCACTTTTGATTTTTCAGTTTGTTCTTCCATTCTTGACTCCTCAGGCAAATTAGATAAAATTGATCTCAATGTAACTTATGTTAGACAAATGCTATATCCTTGATTGGCATTCAAATGTACTAATTTCCTAGAGGTATAGTCCAATGACCTTTTAAAACAAATTTTCGTATGAATTTTTGAAATTTAGAAAAGTATAATTA
>DATMYS010000219.1:0-3395 GCA_035560835.1 Methanosarcina sp. | reverse complement strand
TAAGACTTACGCGGTTGAAACGAAAAATCAATAGCAGTAAATTTTTAACTGTTTAAAACGTATATCTAATTACAATGTCTATTGTGGTTGATTTTAGATATCAAGTGCGTAAGTCCTACAGGGGTTAAATGTATTTAGGGGTTAAAATCCCCTCCGTTTTTGCCGTGGTTGGTATGAGCAAAATCGATAAGGAAGTCACTGTTTCTATTATTTTCCCTAACTCGTATAGTATTTTAGAAGTTATTGAATATTCCTGGAAATGGAGAGTTCTATTACGAATATTAAAGTAAAACAAATACGCGCTGACTCCGAAAAGGTTGATATCGATAGATTTATTGATACGTTTCTGAAACTGTTCAATGATGAACAAAACCTGTTATTTCTCTCGTTTACAAACAACCTTTTACCAGAGAAATTCTTCAGAACTGGCTGATCGAAGCTGGACAATCAGGAGTTGAATATTATGTAGCCTGCGAATAAGCTGGTAACATTGTGGGAACAATAAGCATTCGGTTAAATCCCGTTGAATCATTTGAAATTTTAGCGCTTGTTGTTGATAATAAATACCGAAATCTGGGTGTTGGTGGTCTGCTTTTAGAGACAGCAATAAATAAAGCAAAGGAAAGAGGTTTTAAGTCTGTTGAGGTTGCCGTTTTTGCAGACAATAAAAACATGCTATCGCTGGTAATTAAAAAACACTTTAAACCTGTTAAAATTGAATACAGAAGAAGATATGATGGAGAAGATATCGTTTATTTCAAAAAATATTTGAAATCTTGATTTTCCAGTTCCAATATTATTTCCTGCCTGCATTTTGTTATACATACTAAATTGACCGCTTTCAGCACCGGTGTAAAAGATTGTAGATTTGTGCGGCTTTTTTTTCATTTATATCCTGAAACGTCTAAGGTAACTATAGTCTTATAAGATTTCTCTCCAGATCATCAAACTTTGTCATCGTTTAAAATAATGTAGTTTGCCTGTATCTTTTTTCTTTGTCCAGGTGCTCTTCCTTCCGGTAGTAATTTATAATATCCATGAGCCTGTCAATAAAATCTATCTGTCCTTTTCGTATTTTTTTCTTAGCCAGCTCAATATCAAACCAGTCTGCTTTATCGACCTCGGGATACTCCTGTACTTTTCCGGAGTTTTTTGGCCACTCAAGCGTAAATGTATTACTTACGACATTTGTTATATCCAGGTCTTTTTCAAGAGCCCATGCGTGCACTATCTTTTTGCTAGATTGGTTTAACTCTCCCAGATCGATAAACTCACCGTCAACCTCAAAACCTGTTTCTTCTTTAAGTTCTCTTTTTGCCGTTTCCAGGGGATTTTCATGCCCTTCAGGTAGCCCTTTAGGTATTGACCACACCCCATTGTCTTTTTTTGACCAAAGTGGTCCACCTGGGTGAACTAGCATTACTTCGAGTCTCTCATTCCTGAACCTGAATAAAAGAATGCCATTACTATAAACACTCAATTTTCGATTTCCTCCCCAAACTGCTTTGATCTTCCGGTTTTATAATAAACTCAATTCATAATGAATTCATAGGTGCTGTCTTGTAAATGAAGCAAAATAGCTATTTAATAAGATCATAAATAGCTTATCGCTACCTGTGTCTTACAGTTGGAACTGCCCCAAGCAATGCTGCAAACACCCAGAAAAAGCTTACGACTGGCCTGCAAAGGCCTGTAAAGCCAAGAAAATATAGATATACTAAGAGATTATTTAATGGCTGTGCCTTTAAAAAAGGTGTAACAAAACGTACCTTCCTGTCCTGCCGTCCGGTAGAGGTCTTTAGTTCCTTTATCCCACGTTTTTTCATCTATCATCTTTAGTTCCAGCGCCTGCTTCCTGACACCTTCGACCATCGCAGTGAAAGTATTTTTCGTAAATCCCTCTACCAGATCGGGTTTACTCGAATCAACATATACCATTCTGGGGGAGACACTCACGTTTTTAAAACCAGCTCGATTTAATAGTGGATAAATTTCTCTACCTATAAGGGAATTACCTCCTAAAAGTTCCTGGATATCGATCAGGCACTTTATTGCTTGCATAGCTTCATCGCTCCTGGGGTAAAAATAGCTAGAACCGTGATCTCCTTCTATGATAGTTATCGTACCCTCTTTTTTAAGTACCCTCTTCACAGACAATAAGGCATCAAGAGGGTTTTTAAGGTGTTCAAGTACAAAGCATATGAAAATATGGTCAAAAGTCTCGTCTTCATAGGGTAGAGCGAAGATATTTGCCACCTGAAAATCAACATTCTCCAACCCCTCTTTTTTAGCCAGCAGTCTTGCTTTTTTGGCTGATTCGCCTGAAATATCAATTGATGTGATGCTGGCTTCGGGGCTGTTTTTACCCAGTATGACTGTCTGTGCGCCCACACCACAGCCGGCCTCAAGCACTCTGCTTCCCGGAGGATATGTGGTATCATGATGTAATAGCTCGGTGAGTGTATTTGCCTGATCATGGAGTCGAGAATTTTCTCTATTAGAATATCCGTGTACGTAATCCATCTTATCAACCGAATTCCATAACAATTGGTTTTTTGTTGCTAATCTGTCCTTTGATGTACTTATGTGTACAGGAGTTTAGTGCTAGATAAGTATTTTCATAACTGCTCTATTTCTCTAAATATTTTGGATTTTGGCCAAATGTGAAAACATATTAGGATGATATGCTCAAATTTAAAAATATATAGCATTTTTTTGCATTCTTTCTCTTCGAAATGAAGATGGAACCAAAATTAAAAGGAGGAAGAAATATGGCGAACAAATCTATGGATGTATGCCCCTATCAGATGGCCTGGACTCTTGACAACTGGGTTCGCAGACTTTTGCAAAACCCTTACAAAATCGTTGGCAAATATATTAAAGAAGGTCAGGTTATTATGGACCTGGGCTGCGGTCCGGGTTTCTTTTCTCTGGCAATGGCGAAGCTGGTGGGTAAAAAAGGAAAGGTAATTTCGGTGGATGTTCAGGATGAGATGCTTCAATTGGTAAAGCGTAAAAGTGAGCGGCAGGGACTTAGCTCTCGTATCTTTCTTCATAAAGCCCAACCTGAGAAGTTAGGCATCTCCGATATGGTGGATTTTGCCTTAGCTTTTTATATGGTCCATGAAGTCCCGGATAAAAGAAGTTTCCTTAGTGAAGTTGCTTCCCATCTGAAGCCTGATGGCAGGTTTTTAATTGTCGAGCCTAAATTCCATGTCTCAAAGTCCAGTTTTGATACCACTCTGAAAATTGCCCGATCCGTAGGTCTGGAACAGGTCTCTAAACCTAAGTCTTCCTTCGATAGGGCAGTACTTTTGAAGCTTGCTTCCGGAAAAAGTGCCTGATACTGCAATATGCATACCGGCATAAAGGATTGTAAAGTCATAAATCTTTTT
>DATMYS010000218.1:0-4497 GCA_035560835.1 Methanosarcina sp. | reverse complement strand
GGAATATACGAGTTTTTAAAAGTTAATAACCTTTGTTTTTGACATAGTTAATAAAGAAGACCTGACTTTATCTCCAGGAGTTATCACAAGGTGTCAGAAATTTTAAAAATAAAATGGCTATATATTTGGAGCAAAAGGTGTAATTAAATAAAAAGGTATTTGCTTTAGAAGCATTTAAAACGCTACAGGAAGACCTTCAGTGATAAAATCCATACTCGATAACGACCTTTACAAATTCACTATGCAACTTGCAGTGCTTGAACTTTTTCCCAGAGCTGAGGCCGAATACCGGTTTACTAACCGGGGCACCCAGCGCTTTTCTACGGAATTTGTAGAAGAACTGGAGAGAATCATAAATGAAGAGATCTCGAAATTAGCATTAACAGAAGAAGAATACAACTGGCTTTCCGAGTACTGCCCTTACCTGAAACCCATGTACCTTGAATACCTCAGAAATTTCCGTTTCAAGCCAGGTGAGGTAAAAGTCTGCCTTACCGAAGAAAAAGATCTGGATATTCGGATAAAAGGACTCTGGCACAGCACGATTCTCTGGGAGATTGTCCTTATGGCTGCGGTTTCGGAACTCTATTTCACAACTATTGAAAAAGAGTGGAAAGGAAATTCCCGAAAGGAGTGTACTTCCGAATCCGTACTGGCTGCCTATGGGAATAAGATCCTTGAGATGGGAAAAGCCCTCGAGGAAAACAACTGCCTTTTTTCGGAATTCGGAACCCGCAGGCGAAGAAGCTCTGAACTCCATGATCATGTGATGAAAACCCTGACCGGGATAAAAACCCTGACTGGAACAAGCAATGTATATTTTGCAAAAAAATACGGCCTGAAACCGATAGGAACCGTTGGGCACGAGTGGATTATGGGTACCTCAGCGCTTGTAGGGTTAAGGTATGCAAACCGTTTCGCTTTTGAAAACTGGGTGGAAGTTTATAACGGAGACCTAGGAATTGCCCTTACAGATACTTTCGGCTCGAAAGCCTTTTTTAAGGACATGGATCTGAAGTTGTCAAAAATTTATGATGGATTCAGGCACGACAGCGGAGACCCTTACAATTTTGTGGACGCTGTAATAGAGCATTACCGGAAAATGGGTATCGATCCAATGAAAAAGTTAATCGTTTTCAGTGATGCCCTCAACGCAGATACCGCGATCCAGCTCAGAAAGTATTGCGAAGGCAAAATCAACTGCAGTTTCGGCATAGGCACAAGCCTTACCAATAACTCCGATTTCTTCCGGGAAAGCCCCCCTCTTAATATGGTCATAAAGCTGCACAGCATTGACGGCATTCCTGTTGTGAAATTAAGTGACTCCCCGGAAAAGGAAACCGGAGAAAGAGATGCTATAAGGGTTGCAAATTACATATTTGGAAGAAAAGGACTCGATGAATAATTAAAACGGAAAGCAAAAAAGTAATAGCCCGCTTGAGCGCAACCGTTGCGCCGGTTGATCACGCCGATAGGGTTTGGGCAATAAGGCTATCAAACCCTAACATTGCCACGGGTTTTCGGTCAAGCCTTTTTTCAAAAGGGTTGTGCCACAACCGTTGCACCGGTTGATCACGCCGTAATGTCTTTTTCGATAAAACCTTTTCAAAAAAGGTTTTCGGTCAAGCCTTTTTTCAAAAGGGTTGTGATCACGCCCTCTGTTTGATCCAAAAAGAATTCATGTAGAGTTCATCCCAAAACCAATATTATTCCAAAATTAATAAGAAATTCAGAACATTTTCCACGATAAGAAACTCAGTTGATCATTCGGAATACGGGATTAAGATAAACAATTTTGAGTTTTGGGATCAGCTCGTAAATAAACTCCTTCGCGAGTTGAAAATGTGTAGCCTTTATTTCCCATAAGTCAGCACTCTTGGCTCAGTTAAGTATCTTAATTATAATTTAGCCCTCTTGAGCGAAGCGAAAAGGGCTTCGTGCTGTTGTGATTACATCGCAACTCCCAGTAAATCTACGATTTTCTGTGATCCCGAAGCGAAACTCGGGTGACGGAACTCAGGTGCCAAAGTAGAACTCAAGCGGTAACTCGGGTGAAGAAGCGTTAAGCTCGCTTTTTTACTCCCAAATAAATTAATAGAGTTAGGAGTGGCAAAGAGATTACTATAACACTCATAATTTTGCCACCAGGTCCCTGTTTATTTCCATTTTCCTCTTTCCTGCTATTTGCTCCAACATCCGAAGGCTTATTATTCTCATTTCCATTTACTGAGCTGGTTCCTGAGGCTTTTTCACGGCTACTTGTATCTCCAGGCTCTTTTTGCTCAATCTCAACCTTCTCAGACACATTTTCTTCTTTGGTGTAAGCGGTTATCGCAAACGATGAAAAACCCGGAGTTTTGGCCTCAAAATAAGAGTATCTGTTATCTTCACCTTTTATCTGAACCTCAAGTTTATTCCAGGATGTCTGGTTATATCGCCACAGGCAGATCTGGGATTTTTTGTCAGCGTTTTCACTGATCCAGGTTTTTTCTACCTTAAACTCAATACTTGCATTCTCAATATTTCCTGACAGGAGAGTTCCTGAATTTCCGATCTGAATATTCACGTTTTTGTATATTTTACCGGGAGGAAGTTGCGAAACCTGTACGGATTTCTCTTTAAGCATTTCGATAGTTGCAGCCGTTCTTTTAAAAGTTTTCTTCGGATCGAACTCAAGATTCATTATACAGGTTGCATTCATCGGAAAATCAAATTTAACATGAGAACCGCTATTAATGTATCTTGATGCCGTTTCTTTGGCATCAATGTTTCTGGAAGGTTCAAGGCTGGTAATAGCACCTCCCCCACCGTGTCCTCCGCTTGAAGAAGAACTGCCGGACGTACTCTGTGTATAAGTTCCCGTATTGACCGAATCTCCGTTTATTGTAACAGCCATATCATCCGGTTTCTTCCAGCCTGAAATGTCACAAAACTGGATTATGTAATCTCCAGCAGTAAGATTATTGATTATGTAATTGTTCGGGTGCCATTCCGTATCGGGTCCGGTAGTAATCTTCCATTTTGCTTCGGTTTCAACATCTTGAGGTTCAAGAATAACTTTTAGGGAATATTTTTTTAGGGAAGATTTCGATACGTTAATAAAGTAAGTATAAACATTGAACTCCTGCTGGTCAATATCTGCAGAAATTAGAGGATCCCTTTCATAAGCTCCTGTAAGGTCGTTTTTGAGGGAGGCCCGTGTAAAGAATACGATTTTCTCTGCTCCGTTATTCGGTTTTACCGTAATATTAAGAGTTTCTTCCTGTTGCGTATTCCACTGGGACTGTAGCAATTCAACTGATGGGTATCGTACCGGGATTTCTCCGGCTTTTCCCTGTATCGGATCACCTATTGCATATGTTTTGATCTCGCTGCCTGTGCCTTCAACTCTTTCAATTCTCTCACCATTGGGGAAGGAAACCGAAATATAGCCTTCACTCGCATTTTTGCCTTCATTTTTTACGGTTACTGAAATATTTGCAACTTCGTTTTCAGAAATTGTACTAAAGGGTTCGATTTTAACATTTGTGATTTTTGGAGATGGAAAGACCTCAGCTGAAGATGTGAGTTCCATCACGGCAATATCCGAGCTATTTTCCGAACTGTGCCCTGTAAAAACTATTTTTGAGCCATCCGGGTTCCACTTTGGGTAAGCATCAAGTATTCCGATGTTTTCCGTAAGCTTGAACCTGTAATTTCCCTGTATGTCTCTTAGCCAGAGTTCGGAACTTCCTCCTTCGTCCGAGACGTATACAATCTGTTTTCCGTCAGGACTGAAAGCAGGATTCCACTCTCCGTAAGGCGTATCCGTAAGCTGAGTCTGGTTTGTGCCATACCACTCTATCGTCCATAGATCGGGTTTCTCTTTTGCATTTTTGGCGCTGTATATTACCCTCAGCCCAAGTGGATACCAGTCTTTTCCTGTCCCAATATTTTCGGAGGTACCGAGTCTGGTCTTATTACTTCCATCCCTATCAACTATCCATAGCTGAGAAGGAGAACCTGGTAATTCCTGGGTATGGATTATTTTTCGTCCAAGACGGCACCAGGCTCCCCAACCTTCTAACGTTTTAGAGTCATTTGTAATAGGGGTTGCGACTCCACTGTTCATGTCTATCCTATACAGATCGGACTGAGAGTCGTCCAATTTTGTTACAATGAGCTCTGTTCCATTAGGGTTCAGATCGTTAAAAGCGATAAGATTTCCTTCCCCTATTCCGGTTCTCACTGCGTCGCTCCCGTCTGCCTTCATTCTGTATGAATTAAGGGCTCCAGATTCATTATCTTCAACCGTGTACAAAATATGATTCCCGTCTGCAGTCCACACCGGAAATAGTTCCAATTCAGGACTGTTGGTAAGAAACTTTACAGTTTTTACAATATTGTTTTCAGAAATATTTTCTCCATACCCTTCAGCTGCTTCTACAGGCATGGCGAGAATCCCAATAATTAGTATCAAACACACACATTTAAAATCATATTTCATGAGTTCTCACC
>DATMYS010000217.1:0-6253 GCA_035560835.1 Methanosarcina sp. | reverse complement strand
ATTTTATTTTTTAGACATCCAGTTTAAAAAATTGTGAAAAGTCATGCTTCTTCGTCAAGCATGAAAAAGCTCCGTTAAAGACGTTACTCTCCAATCACGAATAATAAACAATCAAAAGAATGAGAAAAGGAAGAAGAAAGTGATCTTTAGCTAAAAAACTTCTATATCGGCTCATTACGATGTAAACAGATCAAAAATATTTCCCAGCATGCTGCTGTCGGCCTGATAGAATTCGGTGTATTTGCAGCGCTTGCAGGTCACATGGGTGAATCTCTTGTTCTGGACATCGAAGAGTTTGCTGAGAAAGCCGCCTGTGGTGCGGATCTCGCCGGTTTCGCAGGTGGTGTTTCCGCATTTGGGGCAGATGAAATGAATATCTTTACTCATTTTATGGCCTCTTTATTCTCTTTTAGATAATCTAAAAGGTGGGATACCTTTATTGTTGAGATATTTAATTGTATTGCGAAAAGTCTAAAAATCGTCATCGTTGTAAGAAAAAGACCTGATTTTCAGCTTTGAAGGAAAGCAAGCCTGACCGAAAAAATATTGCAGGAAAAAGATATTAGAGTATTTGCAGGAAAGAGATATTAGAAAAGAAGATTATTACTGAATAAGAACCATGAAAACAAAATCGATAATTGCAATTGCCCTTCTCATCTCAGCCGTCCTACTAGCTGCTAGAGTAGTTCCTGAAAACACTGCAGATCAATTCAAAGAAGGAAAATACATTCACGTTGACAATATAGTGATTCAGTTTAAAAAGACTGATGCAACCGTCAATATAGACTATCATCTCAGTCCCTTTGCTCAGGCATATATATCACTTTTTGGTAGCAAAAACCTGGAGCCCAAGATTAAGGACATTTTTTCAGAATTTAAGGAAGTAAAGATTCAAAAGATAGGAAGATCAAGTGCCTCGCTCCAGATACTAAACATTTCTAGGGAAGAGGCCGGAAATTACCTGTGTGATCCATATGAATTAGGGGTGCAGTCTGATGTTGTCACCTTTGTTTATCCTCCTAAAGGCAAAACAAGGAGTTATGAAAATTTGAAAGTCACCCCGCCGGTCGTTTATTATTATTATTGAGCCTATTCAAAAAGTCGCTTATCCATAATCGTTGGGGATTTTCAAAGTTGTTTTCATGATCTTGATCTTGATTGATTATTCAAAATACAAGGTCCAAGAAGCAAATTTCAAGTTTTTGGATGAGCCCGTTAAGTATGTGATATAAATTACCCTCTTAACTTTAATTACCCATTTACTCTTTTTTCTTTTGCCTCCTCAACCTTTTCTTTTCACAACTGCCTTATTTTCTTTTATTAACTGTCTTATTTTATTTTACTCATTTGTTAATCTGATAAAGTAATTCCCTTCTCATTAGTAGGGTTGAATGTCCAGATAAGATAACTAATCGAAAAATATAACACAAAAAGACTTTTTAACACACATTTCAGGAATATATTTTTAATAAGAAATCCAATTTTCTTTGATAGCAATGGGAAGATTCAAATTGAAGTGTCTGAAGTGCGGAAGAGAATATGGACAGCAATACAGGCTCACCTGTGAGAACGACGATTCCCTTTTACGAGCGATTTATGACGAAAAGAAACTGGAATTAAGAGATCAGCCCGGGATGGGAAAATTTCATTCATGGCTACCAATTCAGGAAGAGCTTACTACAAATGCAGGACCGATTACTTACAAAAGTGAAGCTTTTGCCAAGGAACTGGGGCTTTCTAACCTATACATAGGGTTCAGCGGTTATTGGCCCGAAAGAGGAGCTTTTGTCAAAACCTGCAGTTTTAAAGAACTTGAAGCTTACCCTATCATGCAGTTCCTCAGAGAAAATGGTGCAAAAGCCATAGTTCTTGCCTCTGCAGGAAATACGGGCCGTGCCTCCGCCCATGCTTCAGCTTTGACAGGAATTGATGTCTACATAGTTGTACCGGATTCCGGAGCTCCGAACCTATGGCTGCCTGAAGAACCCACAGAATCAATTCGTCTCATCAGTATGAGTCCAGGAAACGACTACACTGACGCTATTAATCTTGCAGGAAGAATTGCAAAACTGCCGGGTATGGTTCCCGAAGGTGGAGCGAGAAATGTCGCCAGAAGAGACGGAATGGGTACTGTGATGCTGGATGCAGCAGTAACTATAGGAAAAATGCCTGACCACTATTTCCAGGCAGTAGGAAGTGGAACAGGTGGAATCTCAGCATGGGAAGCTTCATTACGCCTCAGGGCCGACGGGCGGTTCGGGCAAAAACTCCCGAAACTTCAGCTTGCCCAGAACCTTCCTTTTGTTCCCATGTATAACGCCTGGCAGGAAAAAAGAAGAGAAATTATTCCCGAACTTGACATGAAGGATGCAAAGAAACAGGTAGAAGAAACCTATGCGACCGTGCTTACCAACCGCACTCCTCCGTATGGGGTTACGGGTGGGTTATATGATGCACTTGTCGACACTGACGGAATAATGTATGCAATTACCAGAGAAGAAGCCCTTGAAGCTAAGATCCTTTTCGAATCTCTCGAAGGAATCGATATTCTGCCCCCATCAGCAGTTGCGACAGCTTCCCTATTGAAAGCAGTGGAAGCAGGAAAAGTTGGAAAGGATGAAACAATTCTCTTGAACCTTGCAGGCGGAGGATACAAACGTCTGAAAGAGGATTACACACTTTACCAGATCGAGCCGGTAGCTATTGCCAAAAATCCTGATATTTCCTTAGAAGAACTGAATCTCTGAGTCCAAAATAACTCAGAAGAAAAACTATGAAAAAAAGAGAAAGCTGAAGAGGCATGTGCATGGCAAATCCGGAAGAAGAAGTCATAGCAATTATGAAAAAGGCA
This sequence comes from Methanosarcina sp., assembly GCA_035560835.1. GTDB lineage: Archaea > Halobacteriota > Methanosarcinia > Methanosarcinales > Methanosarcinaceae > Methanosarcina. The sequence goes on along the minus strand of DATMYS010000217.1, from coordinate 3,402 downwards.
GGTATCGAACTCGCCGCAACTCTGCCCTGTGACAGGATTAAAAACCTGCTTCCCCTGGTTTCGGAGAATTTTCCTGAAATCCGGTTAACAAGAGAAGAAAACGGCGTGGGCATTTGTGCCGGGGTTTACCTTGCAGGGGGGAAACCCATGATGCTTATCCAGAGCACAGGGCTTGGAAATATGATTAATGCCCTGGAATCCCTGAATATAATCTGCAGGATCCCCTTACCTGTTCTGGCAAGCTGGCGCGGGGTTTACGCTGAAGGAATTGAAGCCCAGGTTCCGCTTGGTGCCCATCTCCCGGCAATCCTTGAAGGAGCAGGATTGGAATACACAATAATTGATGAAGCTGGAAAGCTCCCTCTCCTTGAAAACGTGATTAAAGACGCTTTTGAGAACCTGAGACCGCATATAGCCCTGATCTCTCCGAAAGTTTGGGAAATTTCGGATTGCTGTGCCTGGGAAACAGCGGGAATGCCCGAAAAGCCGGAACTTATGGAAAGAACGTGCAGTTTTAACTTTACAAGGGAAAACCTCAAGCCAGTAATGCTCAGGAATGATGCGATTTGCGCAATTGCTTCTCAACTTGATGACGAAATTACGGTAACAAATCTGGGAGTTCCCTGCAAGGAACTTTATGCTTGCAGGGACAGGGATTTAAACTTTTATATGTTCGGCTCAATGGGGCTCGTCTCGCCTATAGGCCTTGGCCTTGCTCTTCGAACCGAGAAGACGGTTGTGACCTTTGATGGGGACGGTAGCCTGCTTATGAATCCCAATGCCCTGCTCGAAATTGCTAAAGAAGCCCCGAAGAACCTGATAATTATCGGCCTTGACAATGGTGCCTACGGCTCGACAGGCTCGCAGGAAACCTGTGCCCTCCGTTATATTGACCTAGAGATTTTTGCAACCGCCTGCGGAATTCCGAATACGGCTAAAGTAAACAGCCCAGAGGGGCTAATAGAAGCTTTCAGGAAGTTTCGAGCCATGCAGGAACTTTCCTTTATCCATGTAATCCTGAAGCCTGGAAATACAAAAGCTCCCAATATCCCCCTGAGCCCTGAAGAGGTTACAAAACGCTTTAAAGAGGCTTTAAAAACCGAGAGTCTAAAGTGAAATTAAAAGTCTGCAGGCTAAAAAAGGTATTAAAATTAACAGACCATCAAAACAGATCTCTAAAAAATAAGAATTAGAAGTTACGTTTCAAAAGGTAAGATTAGAAGTTATCTTTAAAAAGTAAGAATCACGAGTTAAAAGAATATACAAAGGAGAGAAGAGCGTTGTCACCCTCTCCAGCTTATTTTTTCTACAGGTTCATTAAGCCTGAATCTTCCGGTGAGGATTTTCTCTTTGAGTTCTTCGGCCGCCAGAATTGCCTTTGCACGATCGGATTGGCGCAGGGTTACCTTTATATCTCTGAGGCAGCCCCCGGTTGCACACCTGACAGAGCCCAGGTTTGCACTGAATGCTTCTCCTCTGCACCTTGAGATACAGAGTCCGCAGTTAAAGCAAAATTCCGGATTGTGTACAGCTCCGTTTTCTCCCCGGCTTACCGCATTCATGGGACAGGCTTCGATTACGAGGCAATCTTTGCAATTAAGGCATTTTTCGGGCTCGTACTTAATATTCAGGTCTACGTTATCCCATACATCCCCGTAGGTGATTTCACAGAGAGGAATTCGCCCTGCGATGTCTACCAGCTTGAGCGGAATTTCCTTATCCAGTTTCAGGATATTTTTCAGCATTCCTTCGTGAAGAATCGGGATAGGGACAGCCCAGGTATTGATAATCTCAGGGCCGGCAGATGTTACAAACCCTCCCATGTATTCAGGGGTCATATCATGCATATCCGCAAAACCCGTAAGGTTAGGATTATCCGGAGCGCTTCGAGTGCCAGCCCCGGTAACAAATCCATCCGCTCCGTTGAGAAGTACCCTTGTTCCGATTCCTATAGTCTCTAGTCTGGGATCGTTTTCGATTGGGTTTAACTCACCGCAACCGCAAAAAGTCATTTCCTTAAACTCACCCTCAAAAGGCAGAGCATGGAAAATGGTTTTGATAGGCTCTTTTCCAGGATTCACAAAAGCCCGGTAATTCTTAAATGTATGCCTTGTTGCGTGGAGCTTTGCATAGGGTATCTCAGATAACCGTGTCTCCACTGAGAAGCGCCTTCCTTCACTGGTAGTCACATCAACTTTAACGGTTTTTCCTTCTACCATTTCCCTGAACAGGTGTCCGCCTCCGTAGTTGGGATCTAACTTGCTGTGAGCGGTTCCGAGTACGATAAGATCCAAAATTCCAAGCCTTTCGTTAGGGCAGGGACCGACAACTGCCGGCACGCCGTTCAGCAGGACTTCAGACGCCTTAACAAATGAGTCGGGCTCTGAAACTTTGAAGGAAAGAACGGCATAGGTTCCGCTCATAATGCCGCGCGTTGCAGTTGTTACAACATCCACGTCTTCAAGCTTTATCTCCTCCCCTGCCCTAATTCTCGCGCTAATTTCTGTAGCCGTCAGAACGACTGCGTCTCCGGCATCAATTTTATCCTGGATTTCCAAGATTGTCCGGGACGTCCCTGTATTATCGAATGCTCCGTTCATGTTTCCTCAACCGGAATATTGAGTTCATCCTATTTTAGGAGTAAGGATTACCTGAAAATCAGTTACTATGGAGGAAAGAATAAGCTTGGAATTGGCCGGTTTAGAGGGTGGAATTAACTCAAAGGTCTTCTTTACTTCTTTTTGTCCTTTTTTCGTATGAGACTTTTAATTTCTGGAGAGATATGGGTTTACCGTGACCTGGGAAATATGTCCTGCAGCCTGCGTCAATCAACCTCTGCCAGCTTTTTAGAAGTTCAGGAATGTCATTTGCAAAAGGAGGAAAGACACCCCAGGGCATGACACTAAAAAGAGTGTCTCCTACGAATGCAGCCTCATTTCCTATCACAAGGCTTATCGAGCCTGCAGTATAGCCAGGTGTGGAAATGACTTTTGCACCAGGGATGTATTTCAAGGTCATATGATCGTTCTGTTCGAGGGCAGTTTGGATATTTTTGATTTTCCCCGAACATCCTGTATCCACAAGAACTCCCTTACCAGCTGAAACTATCAGATAGGAGTTTGAGTGCCCCATCGGGATGCTAATAACAGTGTAAGACCTATCACATTCTGGTATTTTACTTTTCAAGTTCTCACGATTTAGCTAGTTGTATTCGCTGGAAGTCATTGAGTTTTCTCCTCAAAATCTGGGAAAAAATAACTTCGTTACCCATTGCCTGTTTTGCGCTGTGCTGCTTTTTACCTTAAGTCTCTTTTTCCCTGCTGAGCTGCTTTCACCTTGAGCTACCTTTTCTATTTTTCTCTTTAACAAATTTTTATCCTTTCCAGATATTGATATGTGGTA
>DATMYS010000216.1:0-6870 GCA_035560835.1 Methanosarcina sp. | reverse complement strand
ACATAGCCTTCGTAGCTTCCGTTGGCTTTGATCAGGGGGAAGATATAATCTTTAACAAACTCTTCCTTTGCATCGATCGTATAATGCTTGTTGCTGATCTTCTCGGCTTTTGCGTCTGCCCGTTTGATTTCCTCTTCAGGCTGGCCGACATCGACTGAAATTGTAATTACTTCGTCGTACCCGTACTTTTCCTTGAGGATGGGAATACACACTGAGGTGTCAAGCCCTCCTGAATATGCAAGTGCAACTTTCTTTGCCATGCTTTTATTACCCCTTGTTTAGCGGATATGTGATAAGAACCAAAATGATTGACGTGTCCAATCTAGTGACACGCTAATGGATTGATACATTGTGGATTGATTCGTTAATAGATTGATTCGTTAAATAGATTGACTCGTTAAATAGATTGACTCATTAAATAGATTGATTTGTAATAGATGGTATGTTAATAGATTTACGTGTTAACGAATCAGTAAGTTCAGTAGGGTAAATAAGGTTAATAAGTTTAATAATTTTGGTAGCAGAATGTTTAATTCCTGTATATTTAACAGCCAGCTGCTGGTAAATTCAAAAAACAATTATGTTTTGCCGGAGGATGGAAAGCTACCCTGTCGGCTGTGATTCACACGTAAAATTTCCTGTTGGCACAATGTTTTTTATTAAGCAGTACTCTTCAACAGGTACCCTTAAAGAGTTACCTGTTGACGGCTCTTTTTCTTTACTTCACCTTACTTTTCCATCTCTTTATGGTACTCGTTGATGGATTTAATTGTAAGTTCCTCTCCCTTCTTCATAGTTTCAATGGCATCGGCTGCGGCTATTGCTGCCTGCATTGTGGTGATGTACGGAACCTTGAAATCAACAGCTGCCCGCCTGATCCTTGAACCGTCCCTGCGGGACTGTTTGCTTGTCGGGGTATTGATGATAAGGTCAACCTCATCCCTGCGCATCATATCTATGACATTCGGGCTTCCGTCATGGACTTTTTTCACTACATCCATGAAGACTCCGTGCTGTGCAAGATAATTGACAGTGCCCTGTGTGCCCATAAGTTCAAGGCCTGCTGCTTGCAGTTTCTTTGCAACGTCCACAAGTTCGGTTTTGTCAGCGTTCCTTATGGAAAGGAAGACTTTTCCGGTCAGAGGTAAGACATTATCGGCTGCAAGCTCTGCTTTATAATATGCCCTTCCGAAGTCGTAGTCAATACCCATGACCTCGCCAGTACTTTTCATCTCCGGGCCGAGGACAGGGTCTGCACCTGGTAACTTATCGAAAGGCAGGAGGACTTCCTTAATTGAGACATGGTTGGGTTTTGGTTCGTCCGTGTAGCCCAGGTTTTTTAAGCTGTGTCCTGCAATTACCTTGGCTGCAATCTTTGCAAGTGGGATTCCAACGGCTTTTGAAACAAAAGGAATTGTCCTGCTTGAACGCGGGTTTGCTTCAAGCACATAAACTTTCCCATCTTTCTCTGCCATCTGTATATTGATCAGCCCTTTGACCCTGAGGGCAAGAGCTACCCTGCGGGTATAATCCCTGACCTGGTCAAGAACCTCAGGCGAGAGAGTCTGAGGTGGAATTACACAGGCCGAGTCCCCGGAGTGAACACCTGCCTCCTCGATATGCTCCATTATTGCGCCAATAAGTACGTCTTTCTGGTCGCAGACCGCATCCACATCGATTTCAGAGGCTGCTTCAAGGAAATCGTCAATAAGGATCGGGTGTTCGGGAGAGACCCTAACTGCCTCTTTCATATAGCGTTCAAGGTCGATTTCATCGTATACTATTTCCATTGCTCGCCCGCCGAGCACGTAGGAAGGACGCACGAGTACAGGGAAGCCGATCCGCTTTGCAACCTCAATTGCTTCCTTATGGGAAGTTGCATATCCGCCTTCAGGCTGTGGAACGCCAAGCTCCTGCATAAGGAGATAGAACTTTTCCCTGTCTTCGGCAAGGTCCATGTCATCAGGATCCGTGCCCAGAATCACGGTATTAAGGTCGGTCCTGCGCTTCAATTCCTGCTTGAGGGGAATTGCAAGGTTTACTGAGGTCTGCCCTCCGAACTGCACAAGGACTCCGTCAGGTCTCTCACGCTCGATTACATTCATCACATACTCAAGGGTCAGAGGTTCAAAAAAGAGTTTGTCCGAGGTATCAAAGTCTGTAGATACGGTTTCGGGGTTGTTATTAATGATATGAGTCTCTATGCCTTCTTCCCGAAGCGCAGTGACTGCGTGCACAGTACAGTAATCGAACTCGATTCCCTGTCCAATCCTGATCGGGCCTGCCCCAAGAATAAGAATCTTCTTCTTATCTGTGGCGTTTGTCTCGCAGTCGTCTTCGTAAGTAGAATAGTAATAAGGAGTAGCTGCTTCGAACTCGGCTGCACAGGTATCTACCATCTTGAAAGTAGCAACAAGACCGGCGGTATGCCTGAGATCACTTATCTCCTGGCTAGTTTTTCCAGTCAGTTCGGCAAGGCGGGTGTCCGGGAAACCCATCCTTTTTGCTTCACGCAGGAGTTCAGGAGTGAGTTCTTCTGCCCTTATGCGTTTTTCCATATCCACGATTCTTTTCATCTTTGAGATGAAGAAGGGGTTGATGCTCGAAAGTTCAGCAATTTCTTTTACTGACATGCCCCGCTCAAGCGCATGGAAAATTACAAAAAGGCGTTCGCTTGTAGGAGTCTTGAGGAGAGTTTTAATTTCAGGTTCTTCCCATTGCTTTTTTCCTAACTGGTTATCGATATCCAGGGACTTGAAAGCTTTTAGCAGGGATTCTTCGACGGTCCTGCCAATAGCCATGACTTCTCCAGTACTTTTCATGGCTGTGGTCAGGGTCTTATCTGCGGTCGTAAACTTGTCAAAAGGCCACCTGGGAATTTTGGTAATTACGTAGTCCAGAGCAGGTTCAAAAGAAGCTGGGGTGCTCTTGGTAACATTGTTTATGATCTCATCAAGCGTCATTCCGATTGCAATTTTTGCAGTTACGCGGGCAATCGGGTAACCTGTAGCCTTTGACGCAAGAGCCGATGACCTGGAAACTCTGGGATTTACCTCGACAACACGGTAATCGCCTTCTTTTAAGGCGTACTGGATATTGCACCCACCTTCGATTTTCAGGGCGCGGATAATCTTTATTGAGGCACTCCTGAGCATCTGGTGCTCTGCATCGCTTAAGGTCTGGGAAGGGGCAACAACTGCCGATTCTCCGGTATGCACGCCCATGGGGTCAATATTTTCCATGTTGCAGATCACGATGCAGGTATCGTTTGCGTCTCTCATGACCTCATACTCAACTTCTGCCCAGCCAAGCACGCTTTCTTCAATGAGCACCTGGGAAATGCGGCTACGCCTGAGCCCACGTTCCGTAATTTCAAGCAGCTCTTCCTTTGTGCGGGCGATTCCGCCCCCTGCTCCCCCAAGGGTGTAAGCCGGGCGGACTATAAGAGGAAGGCCGAGTTCCTCGACAACATCTTCGGCTTCTTTTAAAGAATTAACTGCCCGGCTTAAGGGAACCTTTTCCCCTATCCTGAGCATGGTCTCTTTGAAGAGTTCCCTATCTTCGGTGTTTTTAATGGCTTCAACAGGAGTCCCGAGGATTTCGATTCCATATTTCTCAAAAACGCCCTTTTCTGCAAGTTCACTGGTGATATTAAGGCCTGTCTGTCCTCCAATACCTGCAATAATCCCATCAGGGCGCTCTTTTTCAATAATCTTTTCTATTATCTTGGCGTCAAGGGGCTCGATGTAGACCGAATCAGCCATTTCAGGATCGGTCATTATGGTTGCAGGGTTTGAGTTTACAAGAACAACCTTTACCCCTTCTTCTTTTAAGGACCTGCAGGCCTGGCTGCCTGAGAAGTCGAATTCCGCGGCCTGTCCGATAGTGATTGGCCCTGAGCCTATAAGCAAAACCTTTTTTATGTCCTCGCGTTTTGGCATTAAATCTCACCTCCGAGGACTTTTACAACCTTGCCAAAGAAGGTTTCCTCGGTATCCATCGGCCCTGCCTGGGCTTCAGGATGAAACTGTACACTGAAGATGTCCAGATCTTTGTGGGAAACCCCTTCTACGGTCTTGTCATTCGCGTTCAGGTACTTTACATAGAGTCCTGTGCCGTCAAGGGAGTCCGCATCAACCGCATACCCGTGGTTCTGGGAGGTTATGAAAATCTTGTTTTCAATCAGGTCCTTTACTGGCTGGTTTCCTCCCCTATGCCCGAACTTCAACTTGTAGGTTCTTGCTCCCATAGCAAGGGAGATAATCTGGTGCCCGAAACAGATCCCGCAAACCGGAATCGTGCCTGCAAAAGCCTTCACGGCATTGATTGCGTCCGTTGCTTTTTCCGGGTCGCCTGGCCCGTTTGAGATGAAAAGGAGATCCGGCTCGTAATCTGCAATTTCTGAGGGTTTTGCAGTTGCAGGAACCAGCGTAAGGTCAATTCCCCGCCTGTGGAGGTTGTTTATGATATTTCGTTTTATCCCGAGGTCGACTATAACCGCATGTTTGCGTTTGTTGCTGCTTTTCCAGGCGCCTTCTGCTCCGGGAATGAAATACGGCTCTTTACAGGTTACAAGGGAGATAAGTTCCTCATCCGTGAGCTGTGGAGAGTTTCTTGCTACATCAACAGCCTCTTCCCCATCATCACTGCCTGTGATAAGGGCTGCCCGCATAGTTCCACGCTCCCTTGCCCTGATGGTGAGCATTCGGGTGTCCACGCTTTCAATTCCTGGCTTTCCTTCATCCTCTAAAAATTTATGGATCGAACGGGATGATTTATAATGATAGGGCTTTTTGCAGGCCTCCCTTACAACAAGCCCTTCAGCATGCATATTATCGGACTGGACGCGCTCCCCGCTGACACCGTAGTTTCCGATAAGGGGGTAAGTAAACATTAAAATCTGACCCTTGTAAGAAGGATCTGTTAGAGCCTCCTCATATCCCGTGAATTGAGTGGTAAAAACAAGTTCGCCGCAAGCTGTGCCTTCGGCACCAAAACCGGTGCCCCTAATAACTGTTCCGTCTTCTAAGCCTAGTACTGCTTTCATCATCTGAACCTGCGAGTAAATGTCATAAGACATGTATAAGTGTTGCGATGAATTTCCCAATTCCCTAAACTACTGATATTTTTTGAGTTTTTTAATATATAAATCCTTCAATTAAACTACATACCTGATAAATTGGTCTCTCCAGCCCGTTTAACATGTCTATTCTCGACGCAATAGCTTTCTGAATTTGAGACTGTCCGGAAACGGACTTTCTTCATGTAAAATAAAAACGTTCAACATCTTTGCCGCGACTGACAATGAGACCTCTGCCATGGGTATTTCATGCGACAGGACAGACTTTAGCAGGCTCATTTTATAGAACAAAACGGAAAAATCTAGCAGGTTGCATATAGTCCATTATTTCGCCTCTCAACTTAGGGCGGAAGTGTCAAAAAAGAGTTATACCTGGAAAGGGAAAAGCTTTGCCAAATTTACAATCACGGAAAAAACGGAAAGAAAAACAGAAAGAAAAACAGAAAAAAAATCGTACTCTTTTTTCTTTATCCCGTGTTTTTCTATTGCTGGTAGTATATAATATTTCTATAATATTATTCTACATCAATATTATTCCACATCCGAGACGGAAATCGGGAAATATAACTATTATATAAATATAAAACTTAAGATGTTTTATGAGCTTTTGTCAATTCTGTGTTGTTATAATTACTGTATTCTAGATTCGAATTGCTGTATTTTAAATTCTACTTATCCGAGAGTAACCTGTTTAAAAATGATTTCTAAAAAAATCGTTACCCACATTTATTTTTTAAATAGTCATGGATATAGGCAGAAAAGAGGCAGAAAAGAGGCAAAAAATGGCAAAAATGACAAAAATGGCAAATACCCTTAAGGAACTTGACAGGTCGGCCGGAGAAAACTTCAAAAAAGGCAGGATTTCCTTTCAGGTAGGGAGGTTCGAAGAAGCGCTTGCTGCTTATGGAGAGGCAGCTGACGCCTGGAAAGAAATAGCAGACTTGCTTTTCGAAAAGGGGAAAGAGACTCGAGGAAAAGAATTTCTTGAAAAAGCCCGAGAGACCAGGTCATACTACGGGCTAGCTCTTTTCAAACTTGAAAGATACGAAGAAGCTCTGGAGATTGTTGATGCCGCTCTTGAACTTAAGCCTGAAAACCCTGTCGAGTGGTCCAACCGGGGTTTTGTGCTCTCAGCCCTTGGTAGGAACGAAAAAGCCCTTGAAGCTTTCGAAAAAGCGCTTGCATTTGACCCTAACTCCCCAAAAATCCTTACTAGCTAGGGCATAGTATATTTCAGGATGGGGCTTCTGAAAAGGGCTCTTGAGATTTTCGATTACTCTCTGGCAACCGAACCCAGGAAAGCATCGGAGTGGGCCTGCAAAATTCCCAGGTTCAGTTTCTTTTCCCGGAATAAGGCTCCTATTATGAAGCCTGACAATGCTGAGACCTGGTACTGGAAAGGCAATGCGCTTCTTGGACTCGGTGAAAAGGAGAAAGCCCTCAATACCTTCAGGATGGCTCTTGAAAGCGATCCCGATCACCTCAGCTCTCTTCTCAGTGGGGGGGATTTGCTTTGCGAATTTGCTGAATATGGCGAGGCTTTCAAGTGTTATTTACGGGCCCTTAAGCTCAGTCCTGGAAACGAGGCTGCTGAGAAGGGAAAAGAGTTTTGTGAAGCGAAAATTAATAAGTGATTATTATCCCATGGCGTTCTGGGCATTGCATTCGGAGCATTGCATCCAGTATCGTTCTTATTCTTGAGGGATTCATTTTCCGCTCCCAAAAAGAAGGATTGATAACCTAAAAGAAGGATTGATAACCTGAGTCAAATATATAGGTATATAATTTCT